>JAJYFX010000093.1 GCA_021785315.1 Actinomycetes bacterium
GATACTGAATGGAGAAGCTATCTTTGCCATCCAGGCTCATATCGAAACCTGCGTCACGCAATGCGCGGGCCTTGCGTTCCTCGACGCTCTTGCACCAAACAAACTCTTCGATGTCAGGATGATCAGCATTCAAGATAACCATCTTGGCGGCACGTCTGGTCTTTCCTCCAGACTTGATCGTTCCAGCCGACGCATCGGCGCCACGCATAAAGCTCACTGGTCCGGAAGCCGTTCCTCCGCCCTTTAACAGCTCCTGAGATGAACGAATCTTAGAAAGATTGATCCCCGAACCGGAGCCGCCCTTGAATATGGTTCCTTCTTCGACATACCAGTTCAAAATTGAATTCATATCATCATCAACTGCAAGGATGAAGCATGCGCTAGCCTGCTGAGGCACCCCCTGGACTCCAATATTGAACCAAACCGGAGAGTTGAAGGCGGCGTGTTGATGGATGATCGCGTACTTCAGCTCGTCAGAAAAACTCTCCATCTCCTCGTCGTCAGCGAAGTACCCATCCTTTATTCCCCAAGCAGTTATGGTGTCTACCACCCTGTCAGCGACCTGCCTCAAAGACCATTCGCGCTCTGGCGTTCCCAATGTGCCACGAAAATACTTCTGAGCCAGGATATTGGTAGCATTCACGCTCCAAGTGGACGGCACCTCAACTTGAAGCTGCTCAAATGCTACTGAACCATCGAGATAGTTGGTGATTCGAGCATCGCGACGCTCCCATACAACCGTGTCATAGGGATGAACACCCCGTTCCGTATAAAAACGCTTAAGTCCAATTCCAGATCTCTGAGGAGCTATCGCCATTTATAAAACCTTCCTAATCAATCTGATGCGACAGATGAACCATTAATCAAAACTCATATAAAGATTTCTAAGAACAACTAGGACTGGTCACTAGATCGACCATATAATTGCAACAAATTCGTTAAGAGCCCCGTTACAACTGACTTCCCAAATCCGCCAATCTGCCTTACGCCGTTAATGATACACCTTGGCCGTGACTGTGTCACGGGAAAAACACTATATGTTGATTTCATTGTCTAGATAGATACAACATCATGTGTAATTCCATCACTGTAGTTATGAGATGTCAACAACCATAGGTCACATTTTTCGAATAAAATTCAAAAGCTACCAGCTAGCTGGGAATACCCCGAACAAAACTTATGGGTAGCAAACATTTCACCCATTGGTTAGCGTATTATCATTGTGTTCGAAAACTTCTTCAACATTACGCCCAGCAATAATGCTCTAATCCGAAAAGGCCTGCCACAGAATCTATTGGACTCCTTTAGACAACTGACCGTTGACCAGGGAGAAATATCGCCGGCCGCAATTCTTGTCCTGATTCCAGCCTTCAACGAGGAAGGCTCGATTCAAGATGTCATTTCAAAAGTTCCGGCGACCGCATGTGGCCTGAACACGCAGGTACTGGTCATCGATGACGGATCGACTGACAACACATCTCGCATCGCCAGGTCCGCGGGGGCCGCGGTCTTAGAACTCCCCAAAAACCTAGGGCAAGGAGCAGCGCTGAAGGCAGGATACCTGTTTAGCCTCAGCAACAAAAACGCCTACGTAGCTGCAGTCGATGGAGATGGGCAATGGGATCCGAGTGACTTGGACCAGTTAATTGCGCCAATAATCAACGGAGATGCCGATTTTGCGCAGGGTTCCAGACGTCTGGGCACAACGGAAAACCGAGATCGAATGCGAAATCTTGGGGTGGAGTTCTTTACTCGCTTGGTGTCGCTAATCACCAAAACCCCTGTTGGCGATACCTCTTCGGGATTCCGAGCGTATCGAAGCGAAATTCTCGGAAAGGTGCGTCTCAGCCAAAGCCAGTATCAATCATCTGAGATTCTTATCTCCGCCATCTGCAATGGAGCGCGACTTTACGAGCATCCCGTAAAAATGTCGGTCAGAACTGCCGGGGCATCAAAGAAAGCCTCTAACTGGAAGTATGGAATCTACTATCTCCGTGCGGTAATCCAAACGGCAATCCGCGACCGCTACCTCTGCCGTATTCTCGAGCATGAAAGCGCATAGTGTGACCGAAAAGGTACGCGTTCGCTTCGGCCGGGCTGCCTCCCAAGCCTGGCTTCAATTCGCAGTCGTGTCCATAGTTGTCTTGGTTATTCCTGGTATCTTTGGGCATCCGCTGGCCAGTGGAGACAACCTAATCCAGTTCAATCCCCTTAGGGTCCTATCGGCACAAATAGAACGCCAGGGAAATTTGCCGCTTTGGAATCAATTTGATTGGTCAGGTACCCCGCTGCTTGCAGGATTCAATGCCGGTGCGTTTTATCCCACATCCTGGCTATATATATTTCTTCCGAGCGCTTGGGCGTGGGGTATAAGCCAGGGAGTTCCCTACTTCGTGGCCTCGTTTGGATTTTATCTTCTGATGAAGGAGACCGGCGTATCGGAATTCGTATCGCGGATAACAGGCTTATCCTTTGCCTTTGCTGGAGTCATGATGGCGCAGGGCGTCCATCTTGATATGATCAGCGGAATCTCCTTAGCTCCTTGGCTTCTCCTCTTCGTTTCCCGAATAATCGAGCCAAGCCTGCATTCTAGACTGCGCAATGCTGTCTACCTAGCGATCTGCTACGCGCTTATCGTCCTCGCTGGTGCTCCGGAAGCGATGCTGGACGAGTTGATCCTCTTAGCGGTGTTTTCATTGGCCAAGCTCGTGAAGTTCAGATCACAATGGCCAAAGAAGCTGCTCTGGCTGGCAGCAGCAGGAGTCGTTGCCATGGGAATCTCTGCGGCACAATGGGTGCCTGGTCTGGCGTACCAGAGGATATCCCAGCGCGCCAATCCAACGGCCGCTTTCGTAGCTACTGGCGCCTTCGCTCCGCAATACTTCTATTCCCTGTTTGCCCCATACCTTTTTGGTGGGCCTGGCCGAGGACTCCACTTTTACTTCGGCCCATTCACTTTTGAAGAAGTCACCATCTATCCTTCAATCGGTCCGATCATAGCCTTATTCACTACGATTGTCCGTGCCGTCAAAAGAACTCTGGACAGTGAACTTTTGCCATATCTGTTTGTCGCGGTAGTGGGCGTGGTTCTAGCTCTAGGCTCTTACACCCCTCTCGAGACTTTGCTTAACCATCTTCCCCTTTACGGACAGCAGCGTCTACAAGGACGCAATATCTTGGATCTTGATGTGGCGATGTTCGCCTTCTTTGGCGTGTGGCTTGACCGTCTATTGCATAAGCCAGAAAAAGCGAGCTCATGGACTCGGTGGATAGCTTTCCTGCCAGCAGCAATGATAACGCTAATTTACGGTGGCTTTCTCATCAACAGCACCTTCGTAACCAGATTCCTCCAGGCCCAAAGTCGACCTGGGCACCTGACCAACATAAGAGAAGCCTTCGTCTTCGCCATTGAACTGTTCATAGCCGTAGCGGCTGGCCTCATTTTTTTCAAGGTGCGCAGGCTTCCCCTAAACAAAGCAAAGATCCTGGTAACCGCAGCTGTCGTTGTGGACCTTGTCGTTTTCAATTTGTTCGGAAGCCTCGGAACCCCTAGCAACCTTTCGCAATTCAATTCGACTACCCAGCAGGAAGCAGCTATTCACTCACTCATTCAAGATGGCTCCAGGTTCGCCCTTTACGACCCGAACCTTTATAGTTTCTCTGACCTCAACCGGTTCGGACAACCCGACCTGAACATAGCTGCCAGAAATCTTTCAATCCAGGGTTACAGTTCACTATCTTTGGCAGACTATGAGAACGCGACCGGAAGCCATACCCAAGGAGCTCTGTTGCCTCCACTGTTGGCAAGTTCTTTGGTGGACACGCTGGGTACAAAGGTAATTCTCACAAACTGGCGTTACCTGACGTCTCCCTACGGCTCACCCACTACGGTTCCTCTTCCGGATTTCTATCTGTCTAGCGGAGCCTCACCTAGTTCGCAGCACTCGTCATCCTCGCACCCAAACTTTCAGTCCTCACCGTTGCAGTCCGAACCTACTGCCACCTTTGGACTATTTGGAAGAAACCTGTCAATCACCGGGGTAGACGTGAGTCTCGGCCAACGTTTCTCGCCGTCGACAATCAAAGGAGTTGGCCTTCTCCAAAAAGACGGTTCGGTAATCCAACTAGTACCCGCGACCCCCGGCCCAAGTGACTCGGTTCCAGGCGCGATGCATTACTCGCTGCCCGCACCGGCCGATCTGAAAGCAGTCCAGGCCTTGGGCGTCGTCATAAAGCAGATTTTGCCCGCGCAGATTGCCGATCCGCAGCAGGCCTTGGTAGCTGGCGTTGGGGTGAACTCTACGACAGGGTATTTTGCGCTCAACGGCGAGCTCGAACCATATTTGACCTACCCCCATTTTCGCCCGTTGGGCACCAGCAGCAGCATCTCGATATTCGAGAATTCCAGGACTCAGCCAATAATCAAAACGGACGGGCCACAGACTCAGATCCTTAGTCGGTCTACCGCATTGAATGGCACCCTGCGACTAAGTGTTGTGTCATCGGGGCCATCGTCAATTTCGTGGGCTGAAGCTTACGCCCCAGGCTGGCAGGCGAGATACACTTCAGCAACCACAGGACACACATTTCAACTTCCTGTCGTAAAGGACGGTACGCTGCAAAGAATTCCCGTTCCTGCGGGAAAATGGAAGATTACCGTGTTCTATCACCCCGAGTCGGTCTATGTCGGCATCTGGATATCACTGGCGACGATCCTTGGGCTAGTTGCCTATCTTGCTCAAAGATACATACGAGGGCGCATTTCGAAGAGATCAGCGGACAGCTCCAGTCGATACTGATTTCTCGAGTTTGCGCGAGCCCTTATGTGTCGAGCAAAGTCTGCGCAAAAATCTCTTCGATCTTGAATTGATGTCCAGTCAATCCCTGCTCGAATGAGTACGCGACAGCGGCCTCAAGCGAGTTCCGGTTCCGGTTAATGCCATAAACATATGGGCAGCCACCAAAAATTCTTCGTTCAGCCTCGAAATAAGCATTGGCCCATGCCAAATTAACTACGCGAGGAAAACGCTCCATCTGATCCGAATAGGCCAGCGACTGCGCGAACGCGTCGTAAATGCTCCTTGGCAGCCATGGGTATTGCGAAACAAGCTCACTCTTCGCCGCCACGATGTGCATAATCGGATAGATGCCGGTATAGCGATAATAGTCAGCTTCGACTTCCGGAAAATTTGGGAACAATCGCGCTACGCCGGGATCGTTCAGCCAACGCTCCTCCACTTCCTCAATCACGACGATCGCGTCGAGTTTCCCTTGTGCGAAGAGCTCTTCAACCGGCTCGGACTCAACTTTGATACTGACTCCATTTGGAACAAAATGAACCAGCTCTTCCCGTTCTGTCACCCATTCGATATCTTCGGGCCGTACCCCGTACTCATGCAGCAGCATGCCGCGCACCCAGAGCATTGTCGTAGTTTGGTACATAGGTGTTCCAACACGCTTGCCCTTCAGATCCATCGGGCTGGAGATCCCTGCATTCTTCCTGACCAAAATAAACTGATGGCGGAACATCCGATAGGGGAAAATCGGCAAGGCTATTAATCCTTGGCCGCGCTCCCTGGCCATCAAGTATGAGGACAACGAAAGCTCTGCGATATCGAACTCTTCGTTCCGGATCATTCGCTGATGGCGGTCCCAAGCATCGGACATTGGCAGGATCGTCAAGTCAACCCCCACTGGAGCCGCTTGCCCCGAAATTAGCGCTATGGTTCGGTCATATTCGCCCAGCGCCAAAGTAATACGGCAATTTCCCATTTAGACCCAGCACCACAGAAGCGGCGCACGCTCCCTTCATTGTCAGCCCATGGAACATTATCACAGTGGCAATAAGCAATTGCGACTCTTGCCATCTCGGACTTTATTGAAACGGGACAAAATATGGATCCCTCGGCGCATAGCCAACAGGATCCCACGTTGAGCTAGAACATAGGCATTCAACCGGACCCAACTTCGGCGGCTAAAAGCTCGTCTTGCCAGATCCAACCTTTGACTTTGTAAAAAGTATCTTGTCCATAACGGCGTATTTAGCGAACCACAGAACAGCAAATGAAGCTATATAGGCCCCGTCAACGAAAATCAGCTGGAAAAAATGCGACGCACCGACTATGTCCTTATGCGATGACGCGAAATCAGCTGACCAAGTCGAGAACACCAGGGATAGCGCTGCCATAACAAAGTACGGAATAACCTCTTTGGAAATGTGCGACCGCCCCCGCTTTTGCCATGCCCAGTTGCGGTTCATAAAATATGACGGCACCGCCCCTGCCATCGTGGCGAAGATTGAAGAGCCCCGTGCGCCGAAAAGATGCAAAACTCCATAGGAAGCAATGAATACAATTTGGGAAATAATAAAGGATATTCCGGATCCGAGAGTATAGCGAATGGCCCGCTGCCCAACCGGACCACGATACCAGT
Source organism: Actinomycetes bacterium (assembly GCA_021785315.1). Next base: position 6,433 of record JAJYFX010000093.1, read on the forward strand.
GCCTAAACTCTTGGAGATAGTAGCTCATACCAGACGAGTCTAGGACAACAAGGTCAATACGTAAGGTAGCGCTTGATGCAATTCGAAGCTGGGGAGACAAATGCAGTTAGGTAATGTACTTGTAACAGGCGGTTCCGGATTTATCGGATCGCACTTGGTCACAATGGCATTGGAGAATTCGAAGAGCGTTACAGTGGTCGATTTGCAGCCCAGATCACATCCTGATGTCAAGCATGTGGTGGCCGATATCAGTGACCAAAATTCTCTGCATTCTATGCTTCCTCATAATTTTGATACGATTTTCCACCTGGCTGCCAGGACTTCTGTACTCCAGTCGATGAATGATCCGCAGGGTGTATTTGACACCAATGTGATCGGAACCCAGAACCTCCTCGAGCTGGCACGCCTCCGATCTGTGAAAAGGATACTTCTGGCATCCACAAATGCCGTCGTTGGAAATATTGTCGATGGAAATATCGTGGAATCATCGCCTATGCGGCCGCTGACACCATATGGCTCAACCAAGGCGGCGGCAGAAGTTCTCTCGAATGCGTACGGTGCCAGCTACCAGATATCGGCTGTTCACCTCAGACTTACAAATGTCTACGGAGAAGGCATGGCTAAAAAAG
>JAJYFX010000094.1 GCA_021785315.1 Actinomycetes bacterium
CACATTTACTTGCTGGAACTTGACCGACAGTGCGCCTCAAGACGGTAATCTCTACGAGGCGGGCGATTTGGCGCCTCTAGCTCAATGGCAGAGCAACGGACTCTTAATCCGCAGGTTCTGGGTTCGAATCCCAGGGGGCGCACCAGGTCAGAGTATATTTTCCAAGTTTGCTCTTGACGGCAGTACATAATTCGTATATGACAGGCCACAAAAAAGAGATTCGACCGGGAGTCTGGAAACTGCGGGTAAGCGCTGGTCTTGATCCTGTGACTGGGAAGTATCGCTACCTTTCAAAGACGGTAGAAGGTGGTCCAAGAATTGCCGATCGTGCATTAGCTGAACTCGTTGCATCTTCGAAAGATTCAAAGTCGGCCATTACTCTAGAGCGTCTGATTGAAGAATCCATTTCGACCGGCAAAGGACTTGCGCCAAAAACTGTTCAAGGTTATCGAGAAATTGCCAAGAACCACATCATCCCTGCACTCGGATCAAAGCACATTGATGCCATTACAGGACGTGATCTTGACAACTTTTATCGCAAAATGACAGACAAGGGCCTGAGCGACGCAAGAACACACCATGCACACGCTCTGATTAGCCGTTCACTGGGCCAAGCTGTCAAGTGGGGCTGGATCGATAAGAATGTGGCAAAGCTTGCCTCACCTCCGAATGCAAAGCGCAGTGTCGCATCAGCACCCTCCCCTGAAGAATTAGGACAAATCCTCACCGAAACATCCCTCCGCAGCCCTCAGATTGCAGCCATCTTTGCCCTTTGTGCACTCACTGGTGCCAGGCGTGGGGAGGCGTTGGCACTTCACTGGTCAGACTACAATCCGGAGACAAGAACTCTCACTATCGCACGAAGCCTCGGATACACTACCGAAACTGGAATTTACGAAAAGTCAACCAAGACCCACGGAATTCGAAGGATTGGCATTGACGAAACTTTGGAAGGCGTTATTTTCTCACAGATCGAGGTACTCAAAAAGAATATCGAACTTGGTTTTGAGTTAGTTCCTGATCCTTATTTGTTCTTTGGTGAGCCTGATGGGTCTGCTCCCCTACATCCTGATACGCCATCCAGACTTTTTCGCAAAGTTTGTGACTCTTTGCATCTGCCGTATCACCTGCACCAATTAAGACATTTTACCGCGACTCAGTTGATAGCGGCTGGCGTAGATGTGAGGACCGTGAGTGGACGACTGGGTCATGCCGATGCTTCTGTCACGCTCAGAATCTACTCGCATGTTCTCGAAGCTCAAGATCGGGCGGCCTCAGAATACCTTGGTTCCAGAGTTTTTATTCCGAAACCGATTGACAGGACGTGATGCTTGCAAAACTTTGTGAGAACTTTCCAAACGATTCTGAACATAGTTTGGAAAGTGCAAGGATAGGAAAGATCTTTCAAGATAAACCTTCTGGTCCGTAGTACTAATCGGGCTATATTTCTAGCGACAGCAAAACGCATAACTGCACGTCAGACCGTATGAGCTCGATAGCTAAAGATACTGCAAAACACATATAGATCGAAAAATGTTGGTCAAAATGTTGGTCACTCAGCTTGCGGGTTATACCCAAAATTGGTTATCTGGCAACCGATATAAGATCATTCAGGTCAGGATTTATCAGTCAGTGACTAACAACTTTTTGGAGGTGTCACTGAACACGAAGTTCTGGAAATGCATTAGGGCAAGGGCACCCTGGCGAGGAATTAGTAAAAGGACTAAGTGTCACTGAGTAAGATCACGCGTAGCTCTCAAGGTAACTATTCGCAAATTCTTACGGGATGCCAGGCGCTTCCACGAAGGCGATTATGTCGAAGTTTCCGAAGGTGGATAGGATTTTGTTACGACCTAAAGATGCTGGGATCAAAAGGTATTAAGGGGAGGCGTGAAACCTTGTTTTACACGCATGCGATTGCGGCTACCGGCTCACTGTTCACTGACTTGAGGCGTGAAAACAATCTCACTAGCAGCCATATAAATGCACTGACCAAATTCTCCTCCAGACATTGGTGCCGCCCCATAGGCCAATATTACCCCAGATACCCAGCAGAGATCCTCCTCGTCACCCCACGGCCCCGATGGATCAAGCGCGGGAGGTGATGCCCACGGCAAGTGGCAGTATACGTACGCGAACAGCTGACTGGGTAGTTGATAACTTCTCAACTGAAACACGTAACTAGCAATTCCCTCGGACTGGCTAGGACTTTGCCGCGGGAGCAAGGAAGGCATTGACAACATTTGTCGGCCAATGCCTCTTTGTCGGCCAATGACCATCAGGGAGGTTCCGTCAAACGCGTGTGGGGAGTTGAGTGCATTCTCGAGTGAGCTTGGAATCCTTTGGTCTCCGGAATTCGGGACATCAGGATAGCGAGTCAGTTTGGCCACCTCGAAATTTGCATAATGGTCGTCGAAGTAGGAGAAAGACTGTCGGAGCCAGACTGGGCCAGTCCGCCATTGGATGCCAGATGCGATCGTGGAACGGAGCAACTGAGCTGGTGAACGCGCTCGTAGCCGCAACACTAAGGCCTCCCCGAGTTCAGAGGCCGTTTGTTCAATATTCCGAAATCTTATGGCCGAGCGCGAGGCGAGCATGGGAGATAGCTTTTGGATATCACTTGAGGTGAGATCTACCCATACTGGGACTATCCGACTTTGTCTTGCATCTTCAAGCGCAAAAATGGCATCGAGTTCCTCAAGCGCCCATCTTTTGGTGAAGAGTTTGATAGTCACAATTATGATGGCACAGGTTGCGCTCTGGAGGCCACTTTCCATCTGCCTTTTCACGCTGAAACCAGGCTGGAATTCATTGAACCAAATTTGGAATCCCTTAGTGTGAAGAGCGTCAGCGATAGCGTTAGACACCTGTTCGTCGTCGCTCGCATGCACCAAATACGCGTCGTAATCGTCCATCAATCTCCTTCAAAAATGTGACTGCCATTTCAAAAGTTTCCGCACCTTTCTGACAAATATTAGCAGGCAGTCTTATGGGAGAAGAGAAGTTCTGGTCGTACCCAGTCGTGGATAGTGGCATCGCTATTCCGGTGGGCGATCGTCTTACGGATGGGGGAAACAAATCCATTTGTGAGAGGACAGCCCACTTTTGAAAAGCGTTAGTTGTTTTCTAGACACGCGATATAGTTTACAGCATGTTTGATGATGAGTTCGTTAAACGTTTTTTGACTCGCGTCGGGAACCGACCCGAGTGGAATCGTCCTGAGCTTTTGACGATTCTTACAGACCCAGAGCGTTCTGCGCAGCGCTCGTGGCTGTCTAAGGCGGGACTGCTCATCAAAGATAAGCAACGGAAAAATGTCCTCAGACGGCTCGAAACTGACGAGCATTTCATTGCGACTTACAACGAATTGGCAGTTGTAGCGCTGCTTGGATCATCGGATCTTGTAGTGGAGTATGAGCACACCTTTGAGTTCGAAAATAGAGAGCTAAGCCCAGACCTTGTCCTCCGCTTACCGGGAGGAGATATTGCCGCCATTATTGAGGTTTCGACGAGGTTTCGTACCTCTGAACAGCGTAGTAAAGAAATACAGTGGAATGAGCTAACGACGCGTGTTCACCGAATTTCACGACCTCTAGGTCTTCTTGTGCGAGGACCGGGAGGAGTGTCAGCACTACCTCCAGATAGCGGTACTGCAAAACGCCTAGCAGCAATGTTGCAGTCTTGGCTGCTTTGGCCTAGCACGACAATTGGATCAAATGTGCTAGAAGGTGACTACTATTTTGAAGTCATTGCCGCACTACCGGGTATTCGCGCCGACATAGCGGTGCCTACCGGAGGTGACTTGATCACTACAGAGATGGTACGTGAGGCTGTAGCTGACAAAGTAAGCCGTTACGGTGTCCTCGCAGATAGCATTGGCGTGCCTCTAATCGTAGTCCTTGCTGCAGAATCTGCATCTCCGCTCGGACCGGATCTGGTGCGCCAAGCACTTGCTGGCACGCAAGGGATCACCTTCAATCTTGATCCATTTGCTAACGGTCCCGTATCATCCGGTACCATCCGATTGAATGAGCGAGATATTCCCCCCTCATTTCATAGTTCACTATCACTCGTTGGTTGGCTTCAGCCCGGAGTGAATGAACCAGGAACTCTCACTTTGTTCCCTGTGGCTAGTGCGACACGTAAGTTTTCTATTCCAATTGGCGAAAGAATCAGTTACGACAGTAGCTATCCAGATGTAACGGCGAAAGATTGAGAACGTTATCGATTTGGTATTGCTCAGAAGACGAATGTGGAGGCGCGCCGATGTACCCTTGCTCAAGGTGGTCACCTGATGGTCGTAGTCAGTGCTCTATCAGGAGATGTGATGGGGTCTATGGATTTCAATGTGAGTGAAGATCCCACAGAGCGATGGAAGGCTCTTGATGAAGCGTGGGTGGAACAGAATCTCAGTGTCATCCAACGTGCATTTGCGTGGTTCATGCAGAACGGGGAATGGCCCGAGCCGCAGTCACTTCGCCGACAGGTGATCCAGGCTGGGTGCGCTGATGTCGATGTTCAGGGAATCATCGATTCGAAGCCAGCAATCCCCGGACTTGGGTGGGTGGCACATCCTAATAACTTCAAGGTTGGAGCAAGACATCTCGTTGGCGTCAGAGAGGCGGAGCCGCTTTTGAACCTGCTTGTGGCCGTTACCAAACGCGCTGTTGATGTGTACCGACGCGAAACGGATCTAATTGTAGAAAGCAGCGATCCGAAGTTGGCGCAATACCTCCAGCTTGTATTTCGTGGTATGCCTTCAAATGAAACAATGCGATTCATGAAGCTGCTACCAAAATTCGTCGCTGGTGATTGGCCTAATGCCGTCGGTCCAGGGATGGTCAGTGAGGAAGGCTGGCAGCTTAGAATCAACGAAGAGGCAGTCATGGATTTCGACGGCGTTGGCAGTCCCAATGACTATGTCAAGTGCCAGATAGACATCTTGCGTCGGTTCGCACCTGCAGCAGAAACTACACTGATCCAGCGAGACGGTAATGCAGAAAGTCCCGTGGAAGAAGGCCCGGCCTTCATCATCATGCCATTTCGGGAGTCTTGGTCAAATGAGACATACGACCTAATTGCTCAGGTAGCAGCATCACTAGAACCGCCTCTTCCGATAATTCGTGCCGACAAGATCTTTGAACCTGGGCGTATCACGGACCAGATAGTCGCGGCAATACAAGATGCTCGACTCGTCATTGCTGACATCACTGGTCTAAACCCCAATGTGATGTGGGAACTGGGGTATGCCGACGCGCTGCAAAAGCCTGTCGTGATCCTTCGCCAGCGAAATGTGGAGGCGCCCTTTGACATATACGAACGGCGGCAGGTGCTCTATGCCATGCCTCTTGTACCTGAGGATAAGGAATCTCTGCGCCAGCATTTGCTGGGAGCATTACTGAGCATCCCATGACCAGACTTCCGCCCGATGACTTTCGCTCAACACGCGCTTACCTACCCGACGAAGCGTTTGCTCTGGTATCTGATAAACCTGATCCTCCAATCGATCGGATTGACGAGAAGGATTGGAAAGGGATGATCGCGCTGGCGGATGACGTTGTCTTGAGGACAACATCGTTCCAGGGTAAGCTTGCCGGTCATTGTTACGACGCATGGGCTGCGGTGGTCGATACTTTTCCTCAGAAAAGATTCGAAGAGCCACCTGTTTTTGAGGCTTTGCTCGATCTTTCGGATTACCTTCAATCATCAAGTTTTTCAGCAATGCATGGCTTTTATCGGCAGGCTTTTGCAACCTTGCGTTCTGCAATCGAGATAATGGTTGTGACTACTCGGTTCTCCCTATTTGATGGACACGCGGCTCTTCAATCATGGCGCCATGAGGAGGACTCGGCCGCGCGAATTTACTTTACGAAAGACCTCGATCAGCTGGCCAAGAACAGTGAAGTGGTGCGACTCAATCAGGCAATGGCTCCAACTGTGTTCATCAATGGAGAGGGACGTCAACGCGAAGGGTGGGTTTGGGCGACCTACCAATGTCTCAGCAAATTTACACACGGCATTCCCGGTTACACTGACGGTGAACTATGGATGAGTAATGGGCCAGTTTGGGTGGACTGGGTATTTGCTCTTTACATTCAAATGATGCGAGAGGTGCTCGGAATCTCGGTGTTGCTCGCCCGTCTGGGTGATCCAGAACTTGATCTGGGAAGTGATATTCTTCAGCTGTTCTCCTTCGACGGAGAGACGTGGATCCCAGGTTTCCGAAGAGCACTCAACGCGCTTGGGGTTGGCTTTCCAGGAACTGCTGAGGCGTAGACCAGGTCGGGTCGGGCAAGGCGGTGGAACATTCGGTCACAATGCTCTAAGTGAGGCGCTCTCGAGAACCCACACATCGACTGACAGCTTTATGTTTTCGCTACCGAGAGGCTAGCGAAGGACAGAAATGACGGCATGTGTATTTTCTGAGGTGACTTCGTGCCCAACGAACGATTATGGAATGACGCTGTTTAGATGTCAGGCGACAGATTCATTCGGAGGACGGTTGCAAATTACTGGCATGAACGTACGTTCATGGAATCCTGTAGTAACTTTCTCAGCCAGTTCGGTCGTTATACTGTGCGGTCAATATGTTGGCTCTGATAAGTTCTCCTACAGATGCACAACTTAAGGCGAGATTGGCTGAAGAGGAGCTCAACTCAATAAACCCGAGTGACATTCGAGGTTGCAACACAAGTGGCCAGCGATGAGGACAAAATGGATGTTACTGACTTTGCCGCAATTATTAAGCTGTTGGACTTCTTCGAAAAGGCGGGCGGGCGTTTTGGCGACGTTGTGCGCAACAGGCGTAAATCTAGGAATCGTCAGCGCAATGCTCGTACGGATCTCCGCCGGTTGGTGGAGGATATAAAGTCCGAATGCAAGCGAGCTCTATCGATCACTGACCCGAGATCTCGGGACGACGTCATACACGGTCATTTGCAAAGTACAGATGGGATGCCGAGTAGGTCGAGCGTGAGATCTGGCATGCGAGCGAGTTGGCGGGTCGCTGCTGCGATGTTGACTGATCGGTAGGTCGCG
>JAJYFX010000095.1 GCA_021785315.1 Actinomycetes bacterium
AGCCTATTTATTTGCGGTTCCCGAAGATGAAACGGTTGACGGCGATAATTCAACAGCAGTAGAATTAATCAAATATTGGCAAGTTGAGGAGTACGGCTATGTGGGCAATGACAGTAAAGGAGTTCCGGCAGCTCAGGCGGGACCATCGAACATTCGCCATGATGATCGTGCTGCCGGTAATGATGCTGGTCATATTCGGGTATGCAGCCAACTTCACGGTATCCAAGATTTCTACAGTCGTGGTCGGCCCGCAAGCCATGACGGTTGCCGAACAACTTAAAGCGCCCTTTCGCGTTGTCGAAATTGATCCCAAATTAGGCATATCCACCGCCAAATCGCGTCTGCTCAACGGCAGAGCGGAGGTGGCTTTCATCGCTGAGCCGGGAACGACACAAGTTCTAATGGATGGGACTCAACTTTTCTCGACGGAAACGGCAGAGGCCAGCTTAGGGAGAATGGCTCAAGCGGCCAGAGCCTCAGGGACAGCTTCGCCGCTGAGCTTTAACATTCTGTACAATCCCAGATTGGATACTTCATGGGTGCTGGTTCCCGGTCTCGCCGGTCTCATACTCGTCTTCATCGGCACATTGATCACGAGCCTCGGCGTAGTGCGGGAACGCCAAAGCGGAACTCTCGAGCAACTCGCGGTGATGCCACTGCGACCTTGGGACGTCATAGCGGGCAAGATCGTCCCGTACTTCATAGTGGCATCGCTCGACCTCATCGTGATAATTGCAGTCGGAATTTTGTTGTTTGGCGTTCCCTTCGTCGGCAATGTCGCAGTATTCGCGCTTGGAGCAATTTTCTTCCTGCTTGTTACCCTCGGGATAGGAGTCCTGATATCAACCATTTCCCAGAACCAGGGACAGGCGATTCAACTGGCATTCATGGTCATGCTGCCGCAGATACTCCTTTCCGGACTCATCTTTCCGATCAGCTCGATGGGCGTCGGCGTGCGCTGGATTTCGTACATTCTGCCGTTGACATACTTCATCGATGTAAGTCGGGGGGTCATGCTCAAAGGAATGTCCATTGCCGCACTACTAGAGCCGCTGGCCCTGCTAGCTATTCTTGCCACGGTTGTTCTGTCGCTGGCGATGCTTCGATTTAGACGTGATCTTGCCCCAAGCAGCCGCAGCTATCGGAGCGCAATGGCTGAGACAAAAGTAACGGCATGAGCTGGGGCATTGAGTCAGTAACCGTACGCTACGGATCGCAAGTCGCTCTTGACGGGTTAACCCTGCAGCCAGAGCGCGGAAGCGTCACCGTCGTAATCGGCGGCGATGGCGCCGGAAAGTCCACCTGCCTCAAGGCCTTAGTCGGTCTAGTTCCCCTGAACGAAGGGACCGCCTCTCGGCCTTCGAAGAAAGAGATCGGTTATGTACCAGCGACTGGGGGAGTCTATCCAGACCTTACCGTTTATGAGAATCTAGCCTTTTTTGGGAGATCTTATGGGATGAAAGGTTCCGCCTTTGAAAAGAGACGTGCCAATGTCATGGAACTGGTCGGGTTGCGCGATGTTCGGGATCGTCTCGCCGGACAACTGTCTGGCGGAACGCAAAGGAAACTGGCAGTCGGGCTGGCGTTGCTCCACCAGCCGCTACTTCTTGTGCTGGATGAGCCGACTACCGGGCTTGATCCTCTCAGCCGGGCTGAACTCTGGAGAGTCATCTCGCATACCGCCGCCCAAGGCGCAGCGGTTGTTCTAAGCACCACGTATGTCAACGAGGCGCAAAGGGCGTCATTGGTGATACTCCTGAGCGAGGGGAGGTCAATCGCGGCGGGGTCGCCTTCCCAGATCATAGCCGGAGTCCCGGGAAAGGTGGGAACGATCAAATCCGAGAGGCAGCCTCCCGGATTGGCATGGCGAAGAGGTGGCATGTGGCATACCTGGGATCACTCGAAAGGTACTCCTGACGAGGCCGATCGGATTGAACTGGACTTCAATGATGCGGTAATTATTGCTGAACTTTCCCATGAGATCGGAATAACCAGGTGAGCGCGCTGGCTGAAACCCGGCGCGTAACGCTCCGTTTTGGCGAATTCACAGCCGTCGATTCCGTGAGCATCGCTGTGGAGAGGGGTGAGACGGTAGGCCTTCTTGGAGCAAACGGGGCAGGTAAGACTTCCTTGATCAGACTTTTGTTGGGGCTTATTCCGCCAACGTCGGGCGAAGCGCTGCTATTAGGCTCGTCGCCCTCCGTCAAGAGTCGCGAGCGTGTTGGCTACGTGCCACAGACGCTCGGATTGTACGAAGATCTGACAGTCAAGGAGAACTGGGATTTTACAAACAGGGCATTCGGATTGCGGCGACTATCTCTGCCGGAGGATCTTGGAGAGATTCGCGATGACCTGGTCGGCGAACTGCCCCTGGGAATCCAACGTCAGGTCGCTTTTGCCGTTGCCGCGTCCCATGGGCCCGCGCTTCTTGTGCTGGATGAGCCAACCTCTGGAGTCGCGCCATTGAGCAGAGCCAGGCTATGGAGCGATATTCATACGAGTGCCGAGGGTGGAGCAGGAGTCTTGGTCACTACCCACAACATGGAGGAGGCCGAACAGTGTGATCGGCTCGTGATAATGGTGGAGGGCCAAATGGTGGTTAGCGGGACTCCAGCCGATGTGATTGGTTCTCGCCAGGTCGTCGAGGTGCGCAGCGAAGACTGGCGCAGGGCCTTTGAACTCCTGGACAGCGCTGGTTTCGTTGTCCAGGCTCATGGCGACGTTCTCCGGGTTCCGGCAGTCAGGGACGTGATTGACGAGACGATTACCGCCAGTGATATAGAAGCGACCACCACCATAGCGCCGGCCAATCTTGAAGAAGCTTTTGTGATGATCGTTTCGGAAAGATCAGCTGCATGAGCCGCACTGGTAGACGTCCTGGCACCCCAGAGACAAGGAAAGCGATACTGCTCGCTGCGCGGAGGGCATTCGGCGCGAGAGGTTACGAAGCAGCGACATTTCGAAGTATTGCGGAAGACGTGGGAGTCGATCCGGCGCTAGTGGTTCATTATTTTGGTTCGAAGCAGGAACTCTTTGCCGCTGCTCTTGATTGGTCAATTCGCCCGGCAGACATCTTTGGCGGTTTGGAGACTTCCAACATTGCGGAAATGGCCGAGATGATAGTTCGAAGGTACTTGTCTATGCTCGATCAACCGCAGGTCCGGGATGCCATAATTGCAATGGTGAGGTCGGCCGTTTCCAATGAACAGGCTGCCAGAATGCTTCGCGAGTTTGTAACCGGGGAAATTTTGACCCTTCTGGGTCGGATGACCAATGCAGCGGATGCTCAGCTTAGAGCGTCACTGGTGGCATCGCAGCTAGTGGGTATTGCCATGTTGCGTCACGTAGTGAGACTCCGTGCTCTTGCAGAGGCAACTACCGATGAGATTGCCGCTCTCGTCGCTCCGGCGATTGCCGGATATTTGCAATGAAACTGGACGGCCGGCTGAAAATCCGTGCCGTACTATTTGTCGGGGAAAAGGAGGATGTCATGACACGCATAGCTGGAGTCACCGATGGTGAAGCGGGACCGTACGCGAGGATTGCGTTTTACTTCGCACGCCGCCAAATTGCACGTCTTGCTGGCAGCAAGCCCGATAATATGATCGAGCCGATCAAGGTCTATGCTCGCATTCCGGGAGTTTTGCGCGGTGTGACTAAGCTCGAGCAGGAATCGGCGAAGCTGCGTAGTGTTGACAAACGTTTCAAGGCGCTGGCTGAGCTAAAGGCGGCAACCCTTACGCATTGCGAGTACTGCATCGACTTGGGCTCGCAGATAGCGCGCCGGTGGGGCAGAAAACTGTACAGGATATATTGAACATTCATTGCCATTCCTTGATAGTACGTCTAAGATTAAGGTACGTTAGTCAGTATCAAAGAAGCGGCAAAGGAACTTGGTATTCGTCCGGAGACCCTGCGCAGATGGGAAGCGGCAGGGAAGATCGACCCACCTGTCCGCACTGCTGGAGGAGCAAGACGCTATGACCTGGCCAAGTTGCGGGGCTTGGCCCCCCGCAAGGCTCCATCGTCACGAACCACCCTTGCCTATGCCAGAGTGTCGAGCTACGACCAAAAAGAGGATCTGGTCCGCCAGGTTGCCCTCCTCGAATCTTTTTGTGCCGCCAACGGCTGGACCTTTGAGACATTGCAGGATCTCGGTTCTGGACTCAACTACCACAAGAAGGGCCTGAGGACCCTTATTCGTCGCATCTGTTCCGGTGAGATTGGCCGTTTAGTTCTCACGCACAAGGATCGGCTGCTTCGGTTCGGGTCGGAGTTGGTGTTCAGCTTATGTGAGCACTTCGGCACGGAAGTGGTCATAATCAATGCATCACAAGAGGCAACCTTTGAGGAGGAACTGGCATCTGATGTGCTGGAAATAGTCACTGTCTTCTCGGCCCGTCTGTACGGCTCGCGAAGTCACAAGAACAAAACGGTGATGGACGCTCTTCAGGCAGCCGCGAAAGAGGTAGGGAAATGAGCGGGGTCTCGATGAATACGGCAACTACGCGCACCGTGATGCTGCACACGCTCCCGCTCACCAGCCACAAACGATGCGAAGTCCGTGACCTGGTTCACACCTATACGAAGGCAAAAGACCGGTTCCTCCTGCAACTTCACTCAAGGCTGATGTGGCGGCACCTCGATGACAAACGAGGTTTTCGCGATGGGATGAAAGCTGCGGGCAACTACCCCAAGGGCATCAACGTCCATCTTTCAGACCAGGCGGCGTTCGATGCAGTAGACACCATGGTCCGCCATATCGAGTCCGTGATCGCAAGAGCGAATGTGAAAGCAAAGATCTCGAAGCGCTACGAAACGAAAGAGCTGGAGCGCAGGTTCGCCTACACCTGTCTGAAACGCTACCAGTGGATCGCAAACATCCTCATGGGCAAAACTCCGGTGATAGAGTCCAGGGCGCTATCCGGCCTTGATGACAAAGGACGGGATCAAGTCGCGCGCTACCTGCATAGAGTGCTGAGAAAAGCGTTCTCGGGCAACAGGCTCCCTAGAACCCACGTCGAACGCTCCATGTCACTGGATGACACGCTCTACACCGCATTCGAGAAAACGAGTAGTCCAGAGGACCACGCTTGCGACAATTCGAACCGTTGTTGCCGCCAAGGCCATGTCCGCCAGTATGTCTCAACGATTGGGATCAAATCGGGATCGAGGATAACACTCCCCCTGGCTGGCGTCTCTGGGATCGTGGGAAATATCCGCGTAGTACTGGATGAAGACACAGATCGCGCCGTCATCTGCGTCCCTTATGCCATAAAGCCACTTGCCGCAGCGGTTGGCCAAGAGGTGGCCATCGACTGGGGCGTCACCGAAGTCTTGACCGATTCTCATGGCGCTAAGCACGGAACGGGGCTCGGGAAGCTGCTCAGCGATTTCACCGAGAAGAACAATGCCACAGGCAAAACCAGGGGGAGACTGCACGCCAAGGTGCGTGAGCTTCGAAAGGCCAACCCGGGATCGAAAAAGGCAAAGCACATCGCCAGGAACAACCTTGGACGAAAGAAGCAGTCTGAACGGCGCAGGCGTGCACAGGCAAGTGTGCGCACACTTTCCGGAATGGCGGTCAAAGAGGTCGTCTACGGCGAAGGCAATAGCACCAGAGCCAGAGGCCATATTCCTGAGCTCTCCTCGCAGCGCCCCAGAATCTTAGGCGTCGAAGACCTGTCTCACTTAGAAGGCAAGGCCAGATCTAAAAACCTCTCTCGGATCTGCTCCACCTGGATGCGATCTGAGAATCAAAGTCGCATAGTAGTGCATGCGGGCATCGGTCGCACCGATGTAAAAACGCTCAACGCGGCCTACACCAGCCAAACCTGTCCCGATCCAGCGTGCGGATTCGTCTCAAGAGACAACCGGCACGGGGACGGGTTTCACTGTCGCAACCCCTACTGGGATTGCAGTTGGCAGGGTGATGCGGACCACGTTGGCGCCATGAACCTGCTTTCCAGGATCGCCGATCAAAAGATCAGCGTCTTCACCCCCTACACCGAGGTGAAAAGTATCTTGGACCAAAGGTTCCATCGCCGAAAGGAGAGCCGAACCAGAGGCATTGTCGCTCCCTCGGGAGTTGCCAGCAATGGTATCCGTGACAGTGTTGTTGAAGGGGAGGCTACCGCTCACGGCAGGACTCCAAGCAAACCGCGGGACCTATGTCTTGTGGGAGACGGCAAAACCGTCGAATCGTCGAGTCCGGTCCATATGGTGAGGACCGGGGAGACTCAGCGGCTGGAGAGCGAAAACAAAAGGATGTCTAGGAATGCCTAGGTTTTCTGGAGCGGCGTGAGCGATGAGGAACTGCTTGCCTTGCCTTCCTACCGGTCTAGCACGCTTTTCACTCCTCTTGAAAAGCTTGTGCTTGACTATGCGGTCGGGAAGTCCCGCATGCCCGTTGAGGTCTCTGATGATCTTTTTAGTAAGCTGCTTGAAGATTTTGACGAGTTGCAGATGATAGAGCTGACGCATTTAATTGCATTGGAGAATATGCGCGGCCGGTTCAATTTTGCAATGGGCATCGGAGCCGCAGGCTTTGTCGGCCCCATGGTATGTGCGGTGCCAGCCATGGTCAGCCCGGAGGACTGAATGTGCTTTCCGGCTGCTTGTGCCGGAAGCTCACCGCGAGCCGGCAAGATCTCTAGTTCGCTGCTACGACATCGTTTGCCTCGAAGACTTGGCACGAAGAAGATGGTTCGCAGGGCGAAGTCCCGTCCGGACCTGGAATTCCCTGGCAATTTGCTCTTCTGGCAGGCGAGCGGTACGCAACTCATGTCGACGTTAACAGACTTGTTGCATCCTTGGGCTGGACTGGTTTTTCTGACGGTTCCGGCGGTTTGAATGGAAGCCTGCGAATTTCTCCGCCAGAAAAGTTACTTCGGGGCAGTATCGAATATTTTGATATGAATCGAACATATGTTCGATAATATTACAAGATGGAAAGTTATGCCGAGCTTCATTGCCACTCGAATTTTAGTTTCTTAGATGGGGTTAGCGACCCGGAGGAACTAGTGAAGATGGCGTC
>JAJYFX010000096.1 GCA_021785315.1 Actinomycetes bacterium
TCGGTGCCGTTTAGAACACTCACGTTGTCCTCTCCGGCCGCCAGAAAGGTTTGCGAGCGAGATTTGTTGTTGCTTCGTCCCGACATGCATATCGCGTGGAGAGGCGATGAGGAGCCGGGGAATGCCGAAGAGATTGCGGCCCGGGTTAGCGGGTACGCAACTCTTGTTGACGCCGGCAGTTAGTCAAACAATACCCTCGGTATTCTGGGGATTGTTGCAGCAGTAAAAGAAAGTTGATATGCAAATGCTGTCAATGGACCGAAAGAGACAAGATGAAGATTGATGCCTTTTGCCACATAATGCCGCGCGCGTACTACGACCGCTTCTTTGACCTGGGAGCGACTGCCGAGGCTGCAAACCTGCGCAAGCGAGTGTCCAATATTCCCTCTATGGTGGATCTCGACATTCGTTTCAGGCAGATGGACGAGTTTGGTGATTACCGCCAGATAATTAATCTTGCAGCGCCTCCGGTCGAGGATCTTGGTTCGCCTGCCATCTCCAAAGAAATGGCCAGGCTGGCAAATGAGTCCATGGCCCAGTTGGTGGCGGATCACCCCGACCGCTTTGCCGGTTTCTTCGCCGCAACGCCTCTAGATGATCCCGAGGCAGGGATCGAAGAGTACAATTACGCGCGTAACCAGCTTGGCTCCATGGGCGCGCAGATCTATACCCATGTGCACGGAAAAGCCATGGACGCCAATGAGTTCGAACCTTTCTGGGAGAACGCCGCCAAAAGCGGGGGAATGCTTCAGGTGCACCCGGCCAGAAATGTGGCGTGGCCGGACTATCCCACTGAAACTCGTTCCCGCTATGAGATTTGGTGGACGCTGGGTTGGGAGATGGATCTGTCGGTCTTTCAGGCAAGGCTCGTCTTTAGCGGCGTACTCGAGCGATATCCTGATCTCAAACTGCTGATTCACCACGGCGGCTCAATGATTCCCCACTTTGCCGGTCGCGTGGGTCCCGGCTGGGACCAGTTGGGTGCCCGTACTCCGGAGGACCAGAAAGCCGACATAGAAGGCTATCCGCTGACCAAAAGGCCGATCGAATACTTCAAGATGATGTACGCAGATACTGCCATGTTCGGAGCGGCGCACGCGTTGCGCTGCAGCATTGATTTTTACGGCGCGGACCATATGCTGTTTGCCTCGGATTCGCCGTTCGATCCTGAAAAAGGACCAGGATACATCCGTGCCACAATCGCAAACATGGAAGAGATTGGGCTTTCAGCCGACGAGAAGAATACGATTTACCAAGGGAATGCGTCCCGTTTGCTGGGTTTGAAGGTCAGCTAAACATTTGGTGGGAACGATGAGCCGCGTGTTGGCCCATCGCAATAATGCGGCACACCCTCCGGCGGTTGAATGTCGCTAGTCGGGGCTGTGATAAACCCGCCCGCCTGTCTTCACCTCTTCACTGGATGCGTCGCGATATTCGATTGGGAACTGGGAGTACCTCTATTGGAACCTGTAGAAATAACGGCAGCCATGACTTATTACGACCACGTCAGCGATTTGGTGGCTGGGAGGGTGCAGCCTGAGGGCGTAAAGCTTCGCTGTCTGGACTTCAAGGTGGAAGAGATCTTCTTTCGCTTTGAAAGGTTTCGGGAATGGGAAGTTTCCGAAATGTCGATGGCCACCTACATCTCCCTACTCTCCAGAGGCGACACCTCCATGGTTGGTATCCCGGTCTTTCCATCACGGGTCTTTCGCCACTCGTCTTTCTATGTAAGATCTGGCGAGTTTTCCAGTCCCGGAGAACTGCGAGGCAAACGGATCGGTGTGCCTGAATGGGCAATGACCGCCTGCATCTATGCGCGAGCTCTGTTGACACATGAATGGGGCGTGCCACTCGAGTCTGTCGAGTGGGTGCAGGCTGGCGTAAATCAGGCTGGGAGGACCGAAAAAGTTCCACTTGCTTTGCCCAAAGGTGTAAAACTAACACCGGTGGCACATAAATGCCTAGATGAGATGTTGTCGAGCGGAGATATCGACGCAATAATAAGCGCCCATGCCCCAACCAGTTTCGAGAACCAGGATCCTAGGATCGTCCGTCTAATTCCACACACCTTAGAAGCTGAGATGGAATATGCCAAACGTACCGGCGTGGTTCCGATTATGCACCTGGTGGTTGTAAAGCGCGAAACTGTCCAGTCATATCCGTGGATCCTGCGGAATTTGTATACAGCCTTTGATGAAGCCCGCGCACGGAGTGTCGCGCGCCTTGCCGTCGCTCCAGCCGGACCTGCCAGCCGAGTCCCACTCCTGTGGTTGGATGAGGCGGTTAGGAAGACGAAAGAGGCTTTCGGTGGATCGTCGTTCCCATACGGCGTCGAGGAGAATCGTGCGACCCTGGAAGCATTCGCAAACTGGTCCTATGAGCAGGGTGTGGCCCATCGCAGAATAAGCGTGGAGGATTTATTCCCGTCCCAAGTTGGCTCGGGATTTAGGATTTAGGGCCTAACAAATCGGATCCGCTGTGCTTCGATCGTCGGGGGTTATGAGTCGTCGGCTGCGGTGATTTCGTGCCGAAACGAAGGAATCGCTAAAGAAGATTTTGAGAGGCTGATAAGTGCTGGCTGCAGAACAGCGCATTGGGATCTGCAGCCAAGATCTCCAATTCAATCTCCGTTCCACAGGCTTCACATTTGCCATATGAGTTGGAATCGATCTTGCTCATCAGGGATTGCAATTGTGCAAGCTGAGATTCGAGTTCTACTACCTTTGCGGCCAGTCTCTCCAAATCCGAAGTTGTTAGTTGCGATCCCTCGTTGCCCATGGGTTTCGAGTTTATTCAATCTGATGCGCGGAGTTTGCGTAGTTTAGCCAATCTTTTTGTGGCCAGCCAACATCGAGACCCATGGATTGGTCAGATGCAACTGGTGCAGTCCGAGTATCACCCCCACAATGAGAGCCCCGATCACCATCGCTACCCGGATTGGTCTTCCGGACGGTCTAAACGAGTGCGCACCGGATTTGCGGGCTAGCTCTGACATTGAGAGGAGGCCCGCTTTTGGGAAGTATGCCAGCACATGAACGACCATAAGGGCAAACCAGAGAACAAAAGAGGCCTTGTGAATGGTGTCCCACAATGCGATACCTGAGCCGCTTGGACCAATCAGCACCATTTCAATTCCTGACCACATCAAAAGTGTGGTGGTTAGGATTATCAGTGGCCCGATGACTCTGAGCAGCGGCTTAGGCGGTCCGGCTTTCGTGTACCTTGGATTTCCGAGGTAGTACATCACAAATCGGTAGGTAGTGCTGGTTATCTTCAATAAAAGCGGCGGTAAAAGAAGCCAGCCAATGAAGACATGAAGCGTAATTAGCTGGCGCACAAAGGGAACGGTCATTCCTTCGGCAGCTAAAAGGAAAAAGATCAACAGTCCTGTTAATGCCGTTAGCTTCGCATTCGCCGTGGCTTCATGGGATTTGGGCGATTTGTTTCCTGAAGTTGAGGGTCTTTTTACCGTTTCCAAGTTTGAAGCTGACAAAATTGCTCCGATTATGTTGTGAGTTTTTGCAACTTCATTAAAGTCTCCGGTGATGAAAATTTACTGAGGGAAGAATATTTGAGTGATGTTGAAGACCTTCAAACCAATGGTTGCGAGACATAGCAAATTTTCAATAGGCAGTGCAGCGCCATTTACGGGAAGCGGGATCTATTTCCATGTCATGCTCTCCTGTTTTAGGAGATCAGCAGTCGGCCCGTGGCTGAGAATTGGGACACGATTCTATCCAGACAAATTCTCAACTGTCTGAGTGAAGCCATTTAGACGAGCCGGTGACAAGCTTGCGCCTGGCTAATTGTTGGCCATTCCAGCCGGCCTTCCATTCCGTTCGCGCAGAAGTAAAGACGGTGAGCTAAATCTCCCGGAAGATTCATTAGTTAGATGAGGTCAGGGATTTTTACGTTAGGATCTAATCTTGTTTTACTTAGAGGGCCGCTAGCTCATCGGGCAGAGCAGGAGACTTTTAATCTCAAGGTGCAGGGATCGAGACCCTGGCGGCCCACCAGTTCAGAGGCACTTTCTGAAGTTTGCGCTTGACACCAGTACATAAAAAGTACATAATTATTTTGTGACGGGACATAAAAAAGAAGTCAGACCAGGGGTGTGGAAGCTCAGGGTGTCGCTTGGCAAGGACCCGGTAACGGGCAAGTATCTCTATGTCTCGAAGACTGTTGAAGGCGGTCCGCGTATTGCCGATAAGGCGCTTGCCTCACTTGCGTCGTCTTCGCGAGAGGTCCACTCGGCGGTAACAGTTGATGGACTTTTAGAGGAATTTCTGGTCGCTTGTCGAGGAAAGCGTTTAGAGAGTTCAACAATCCAGTTTTATGAAGGTGCGGCCAAGCACGCTTCGTCGGCGTTTGGTAAAACGAGGATCGAAGCGCTGAGCGCACGTGACCTTGAGATGCTCTATCGGTCAATGGCTCAAAAGGGCCTTTCGAGTGCTCGGGTAAGACATGTTCACTCGCTGATGCACCGAGCTCTCGGTCAGGCGGTCAAGTGGGGGTGGCTAGAGAAAAACGTAGCAGAGCTTGCCTCTGTGCCAACCGTGAGGCGTAAAGCGGCAGCAGCCCCAACACCTGAAGAACTGGGCCAGATTCTCGTGGCAGCATCAAAGCGCAGTCCTCAACTTGCAGCTGTTTTTGCCCTTTGTGCACTCACTGGTGCTAGACGGGGCGAGGCGTTGGCACTTCGCTGGTCAGACTACGACCCGGCTGCTAGAAAGCTCACTATCGCAAGAAGCCTTGGCTACACCCCGAAAGCTGGCATTTATGAGAAGCCAACTAAGACCCATGGGATTCGAAAGATAGGCATAGATGAAACTTTAGACGGCGTTATTTTCTCACAGATCGAGGCACTCAAAAAGAACGTCGAACTTGGTTTCGAGCTAGTTCCCGATCCCTTTTTGTTCTTCGGAGAGCCTGACGGCTTGCTTCCGTTGCATCCTGATACACCTTCGAAGTTTTTTCGCACTGTTTGCGACTCTCTAGGTTTTCCATATCACCTCCACCAATTAAGACATTTCACCGCTACGCAGTTGATAGCAGCTGGGGTAGACGTAAGAACTGTAAGTGGAAGACTTGGCCATGCTGATGCTTCCGTTACGCTCAAGGTCTATTCACATGTCCTGGAAGCTCAAGATCAGGCAGCCTCAGAGTACCTTGGTTCCAGGGTATTTATTCCGAAACCGATTGATAGGGCATGACACTTTGCGAAATATCTCGTGAGCTGCGCAACCAAGTCTGAGCTGAGTTCCCTCGGATACGCCTAAAAAAATCCGTTTGGCAACAGCTATTCGAGAAGAACCCGTGGATGCCTGGGGTGAGTTTAACGGGTCAGCTATTGACTAAATGGGACAGTAAAAGACTTGAGCAAGTAGTCTCAGGTGCTTCAAGCCACTCCGTTGGTAAGCGAGTAGACGCGATGTTTCATACATCTGGTCGGATTAAGTCGATGGTTTTTGCTGAAATCAAGACGCCTAAGACGGATTTGATTAAGATGGAATATAGGTCGGGATGCTGGGCGATTTCTCAAGAACTCGCAGGGGTAGTTGCGCAAGCTCAGGGTACAACTCATCGATTTGTTGCCGAAGTAGGTGAGAGGTATCAGTCTAAGAACGAGGATGGCACCGATATGCCAGGTGATTTAACATATCTTTTCCGTCTTCGCTTCTTTCCTGGTAGTGGGAGATATATCACAACTACGGGGCTCTGACGGAGGCGAGAATCAAGATAAAGTGCGTTCGTTCGAACTGTTCAGGAGGCAGATCTCTGAGTCGGAGATTCTGACCTTCGATGGGGTGCTCAGCAGAGCAAAATGGGCTTTAGAGTCGCTGGCGGATGCTCATATAGTTATTTTAATTCCTGGGTGAGACAGTCTCGTGGCTTTGCTACGACTGCCCTTGACCCCATGGATGAATCCAGGGGCTTGCGGGCTTATTTCGGTCAAAATGAACGGCTACAAAATCGTAAACGTTCGTCCAGCCCGCATCACAACTAAGACAGGTCATCCCCTGTACAGCCTTGTTTTCCCCGGTTTCAATGTGCTCTCCCTCCACCTCGTCCGATTCACATCGGGGGCAGATGGTGTCTGTGACCCGCTCTACTGGCACACGCCTTGTCGTTGCAGCTATCTCCCTTGGGCACATATTCTTCCTTCCCTATGGTGGCTCCGTATGCTTTATATGTATGCACGCGAAACCGATCCCAGGACATAAGGATGGCAAGCAAAAAGCCCCACCTGAGTGGAGCTTTTTAGTCCAAAGAGAAAGCCCTTACGAGCGAACGTTGCGGTTTTACCCGACAAGCGTGAGAAGCTGATTTTTCTGATTTGCACCTAAACCCGCCAACCTGCGAGTCTCGCTGATACCAACCTGCTCCATAACTTTCTGGGCCTTTACCTTTCCATAGCCAGGAAGGTTTTCAAGAACCGCACTTACTTTCATCTTTCCAACGAGATCCTCTTTGGGTGCTCTTTCAAGCAGTGCCACAAGAGAAACTGAGCCCTTCTTCAGCTCGGCTTTGATCTCGGCTCTTTGAGTCCGTACCGCTGCCGCTTTTTCAAGTGCAGCCAGTCTTTGCTCTGGTGATATTTGTGGTGGATTAGGCATACCTGTAATTTACTCTAGATTAAACGCTCGTGCCAGCACAATCACGCCAAAGGCAAAGCAGATACAAAAGATATAAAAGAACTAAAGACAAATAAAGCAGGGGCACTATAATGGATGCATGGTAAAGAACCCATTTACACCAACGTTCGGAGTATCTCCTCCCCTGCTTGCAGGAAGAGATGACCTGATTGAGGAGTTTGCCGCCGCTCTAGACGATGGCCCCGGCGCATCAGGAAGGGCCACAATTTACACTGGCGCTCGAGGTACCGGCAAAACCGTCATGCTGAACAAAGTGCAAGACGTTGCCAAAAAGAATGGTTGGCTCGTAATATCGGAAACCGCGACACCAGGTTTCATCACCCGCCTAGCCACTATTCACCTACCGTCAATCCTAATGGACCTGATGGATC
>JAJYFX010000097.1:0-5501 GCA_021785315.1 Actinomycetes bacterium
AATCGAGACTGTCAACTGCATGGATGGTGCCCGTGCTGTTGAGTTCGCTCTCCCAGGACGGGTTGGCTAAGAGCGCCCCTACATCGTCGTAGCCAAGTTCGATTGCTTCCCCTCCATTGATCAGAACGGCTTTGGTGCCTCCTGGAACCCTGACAGTAGCTAATCTCATCTTGATTTCCTCATTTCGAATGATGAATTAAATTAAAGCGGCAAGAATCTGCCCAAACTCGTCGCGGTGTGCGATAGAACGCCCGAAACCGATCCGGCACCCAACACTGATTTCTAATGAACATCCTGGAGCCGATCAGTCGAGGTACTCGGTTCTCGCCAGACCGAGCGCTTCAAAGACAGGCGCGTCTGAGGCGCAGAAAAAGTCTGCGTCCTGCGTAGCCTCGATCGAGAATGAACACCAAGAGGGAACCGCAAACATGTCACCCTCGTCAAGATGGAAGCGGTCCTCACCGATCGATGCAATCGCTGAACCCTTATAGGTAACCCAGATTGACGAGCCGTTTCTTCTGTATTTCCGTGTGCTCGCTCCGGCTGAGACACGGTGCATTGAACAGCGCATGGTCGGCATCACATCGATGCCTCTAGTCGGGTCCACAAATTTCAAAGACGCCGTCCCATTGTTCGAAAGCGCCATCAATGTGGTCAAGGTGCGGTCGGTATCCTTCCAGCGGTAAGCAAACAAAGGCGAAAAAGCCTCATTCGCCGATTCTTCAAACGGAACCAGTCCTGCTCCATTTCCGAAGGTCAGCTCGGATCGGGAAGCTGGATCTACCGCCCTGTTCACCATTCGGTCAGGGCCATTTTCAAAGAATATGGCATCTAGTGACCTGGCAAGGGGCAAATCTAAAGCATCAAACCAGATCATTGGAGTTTCGCCAGGATTGTGGTGCTCGTGCCAAGACCAACATGGAGTCAAAACGAGATCGCCGGGAGCCATCGGAACCGGGTCGCCATTCACTAAAGTCCATACACCCGAACCCTCAATCACAAAACGCAGTGCCGCGGCGGTATGCCTATGAGCCGGTGCGACCTCGCCTGGGCCAAGATACTGTACGGCTCCCCAAAGCGTTGGCGTTGCAAATGGCTGGCCGGCCAATCCGGGATTCGAAAGTGACAGAACCCGCCTGTCTCCGCCTCTGTCAATTGGAATGAGCTCGCCCGAACGCTCAGCCAGCTCCTTCAACGTCTTCCACTTCCAGGCAAATGGAATGGCGGCCAGCGGGGGCTCCTTTGGCATAATTCCCTTCTGCACCCAAAGTGGCTGCAGATCCGCCTCAGATACTAAATCGTAAAACTCATCTACCTCGTTCTTCTTCGGCATACCGTCAGGTGCCGTAAATCTAGGACTCGCCATTTCTACTTCCTCCTAACATTCAACTAACTAACTGACACTTTCGAAAATCATGGCGCATTTTAAAGCAATCACATTCGAAGCTGCCGATTATGTGGAGTATGCCCGAGAGATTGGAAAAAGCGCCCCAGTTTCTAACATAACCGAACTATCCGGGCTCTTCATCGGAAGGCTGCGTAGGGCCCGTGGTTCCACCTCTGGTCACCGAAAACATGGCTCCCAAACTCGTCACCGTCACACTAAGCCGACCAACTTGAGAAACCTCGGCGACGATTTCATCTCCGTCGCCAATAGGGCCCACTCCCTTGGGCGTTCCCGTAGAGATCACGTCACCTGGATACAGAGTCATAACTGATGACGCATACGCCAACAACTCTGGCACGCCCCAAATCAGTTCGGAAACTCTTGCGTTCTGCCTTAGTTCCCCGTTGACCCAACAACGGAGCTCCAGGTCGTCGACTGATCCAACCTCATCGGCCGTCACAATCCAAGGCCCCATGGGAGTAAACGTGTCGAACGATTTCCTTGTCGATCGGTCCTCGCCGCCGCGCATAGTGATGTCCAGCAAAACGCTGTAACCGAAAATGTAGTCGTCAGCTTCTTCGACTTTCACGTTTCGGGCGGTTCTGCCAACTACAAAGCAAAGTTCCCCCTCCTGGTCAAATCTTCTGTTGTTGTATGGAAGGTGCACTATGCCACCGTGCCCGATCAGGGAGGAGGGGGCCTTGAGAAACACTCCGAGAGAGTCAATATGGCTCAGCTGATGCATCTCTTCCATGTGGTCAAGATAGTTCACGGGCGCGGCTACAATTTTGCTCGGATCGGTAACCGGTGGCGACAGGGTAATGGAACCAAGGCGCTGTCCGCCTCCACGTGATTCAAGATCGACTAGATGGCTGCTGATCTCACCGTAGCTCTCTATAATTTGCCGCATTGCCCCGTGCCTGTGGTCGGAGCCTGCAGGTATCAGGCCAGTGACATCGCTTATTGTCCCATCGCGACAAACAACGCCGACCCGAGACCCATATTCTCCAAAGCTAACCAATCGCACTAGAACTCCCTCTCATGCAGAATGATTTCACGCTAAGCCGCCGACCCGATAACCTGATCAGATAAGGACAAGCTCGTGGGTTTCCGGAGCAAAGAGCTCCTCCACCTCAAACCTTTTCTTCGCCAGTCCCTGATCGTAGGAGTATTTCAAAAAAACTTCCAAGACGTGCCGGTTTGCCTCGATCCCGTACGGCCAATAATCCTCACCCATGACCTCCTTGGTCATCTGGATATGTTGAATGCTCCACGGAAGCATGTGGATGAATGCCGCGCTCTCCTCCAGGCGCTGGCTCAAAATAGCCTTGGCCTCCAGAAACGCCTTGTAAATCGAGCCGGCGATCCACTTGTCACTCTCGTAGACATCTCTTCGGATAATGACCGTGTGCATGATCGGAAACACGCCGCTGGTCTTGAAATATTCGATCTCGGCATCGGTGGAATTTCCCCACAAACGCGCGACAGCCGGATTCTTTTCGAGGAATGGCGCAGGCGAGCGTGGGCTGTACAAGGCCGCGATTTCCCCGCTGACAAGCATGTCGGAAAGAGTCCGGTCCGAGGGAATTGAAATGATATCCACGCCCTCCGGCTGAATATGAATCTTCTCGTAGCGCCCCGGGTCGTGCAATCCGCCAGTGCGATAGCTGACGGAACTAACCGGCACCCCGTAGTGCTCCTCGAGCATTCCTCGGATCCAAACCGCTGCAGTCACCTGGTACTCGGGCACTCCGATTATCTTGCCTATGAGATCAGCGGGCTTTGTGATACCGCTGTTTGTGTTTATGTATACCCCTGAGTGCCTGAAGGCGCGCGACGGGAACACAGGAAGCGCAATAAAGCGATCCGACGTATTGCGGCTAAGAACATAGGATGAAAGCGACATTTCGGAAATGTCAAACTCTTCATTGCGCGCCATGCGGAAAAAAGTCTCCTCAATCGGCAGGCAGAGATAGTTGAGATCAATTCCTTCGGGTGTGACCCGTCCGTCAGCCAGTGCCGCGGTCCTGTCATAGTCCCAGCACGCGAGGGTCAATCTACGCTTCACAAATCCTCCAAAGTCAAGTCGAATAATTTTCCGTTGTCGTGCCAATCTGAATCATCTGCTAGGCGCACCGCTATCCGGCCCTGTAACTTCGAAAAGCAGTCGCGCGAAATCGGTGCGGTCCTTCGCGCTCATAGCGCCAAGCAACAGATTACCAACGGCTATCACCTGCGGTACTACAGCTGCATGGGTATTCCTCCCTTGCTCACTGAGCCGCAATAGCCATCGTCTCCTATCGCTCGCGTCTCTAACTCTTTCGATGAAACCCTTCTTCTTTAGACGTGCAACTATGTCCTGGCAGGTCGAAGTGTCCAGCGAAGCCATCTGACTCAATGTGGTTTGGTCAATGCCGGGTTTGTTGTGAATAACGTTCAGCACGGCAAACTGAGAGCTTGTCAGATCGTCTCCTACGACTTCCGCCCATACCGATGTGTGGACCTGCTGCGCCCGTCGTATCAAATGTCCAGGCGCATTCGCTAGATCAAAATCGATCTCGTCAGAAATTACTACAGGCTGCTCCTGATGATATGCGTCATCAGGAGCAGAATGAGCAGATTTTCCCATCGTTGTTACCTCTACTCGTTAGATTAGACACCAAATTCGATCTGCTCCGCCCGGGGGATTCCGCTCAGGCTGCTTGTAAACGTCCATTCGGACACACCTTCGGACGGGACATAAAATGTAGAGTCTCTATGGCCCCCAGGCCGCATATTTAATCGCTGACCAATAGCGGATCGCGCTTTCCATAAAGCCACTCGATATGGGAGTGATCATCAGGATCCCTCTTGGAGAATAGCTCGTCCCTCATAATTCTCCCCGCGCCATCAATGTGCCACATATCGCCCCAGAGCCTGGCATTCCTCTGGACCCTAGCAGTGCGAGGGATTCGCGCCTGCTCGTACATAGTAAGGGCCTTGTTGACATTGCCTGGCTCCAAGTTGAATGCGGTTCCAATAGCAAATGCATCCTCAATTGCCTGACAGGCACCCTGAGCCAGGTACTGCAACATCGGGTGGGCTGCGTCGCCCAAAAGCGTAATATTGCCTAAGGTCCAGCGGTCGATCGGTTCGCGGTCATACATTGGCCAGCGATGATCTCTTCCGAGCAATGGCATAGCCCTTCTGATGTGCTCGCAGGTGACCGAGAGCTTTTCCTCAAGCTCCTCTGAATTGCCCCAGTTCTCCATACCCTTCAAGTACTGGTCGCTTTTGAAGACCGCAACCTGGTTGTATAGGTTTCCTGATCGCAGAGGGTACTGGACGTAATGAAGCCCAGGACCGATCCACGCAACCACTTCATCGAGAGGCGCATGCGCTGCGGCGCTTTCGGTTGGGACCGCTCCGCGATATGAAACATACCCAGAATTAACGGGTGTATCGTCCGACAAAAGCTTGCGAGTTGTTGACCAAAGCCCATCCGCACCTATCAGTGCCTTGCCCCGATAGGTAGTTCCGTCGGCGCACGTCGCCATGACGCCTTGGGCATCATTGTCGACGGTCCTAATCTCTTTGCTCGTAAGCAACTGTACTGTCGGCTGTTCCTGACATCCTTCAAGCAGGATCCTCAACAGGTCATTCCGGTGCATGACGACGTACGGCGCTCCATACCTTTGAATAAATCCGTCACCGAGATCTAAGTGGGTCAGATTCTCATCAGTCAATGCCTTCTTTAGTCTGAGCCTTTTTGGAACTACGCCCACATCGCGAATCTTGTCTATCACGTTTAGCGAAGTCAGGACACGGGTCGCGTTAGGCGCCAGCTGGAGACCGGCCCCAATTTCGGCAAACTGGGCTGCCTTTTCCAGAACTATGACGTCATGACCCGATCTAGACAACATGAGCGCAGCTGCCAAACCTCCGATTCCACCGCCAACAATTAATATTGGATCCTTGGATCCCCCATTGCCGTTCCCCATTTATGGCCTACTTTCCAAATGCATCGTCGCTGACTAACAAAACTAATCCGTATACGTATAAAGCTTAAAGAGACAATAGTCACTAGTTGGCCAGAAAGTAAAGCAAAAACTTTGCAGTATTAAATAAACATTAT
>JAJYFX010000097.1:5511-6962 GCA_021785315.1 Actinomycetes bacterium
ATTTCTTCATTATTTTTCTTCCAGCATGCACGCAAAGCAATGGGGCCGACTGCCACGAAGCCAGACGAAGAAACCCAAGCTAGATTGGCATTCTCGCCTTGTCAACACTAAATTTTGCCAATACTTCAGCCAATAACATCTTGAACATGACAGATACTCGATTTGTGAGGTAACTTCATAAAGGTCAAGGTTGGAATTATTGCGGTTAGAGTTTGCGTGTCAATACTCAAGTTTTCTCAAGGAGTAGATGACCATCGAACTTGACTTAGATATTGCAATACACAGAGCTAAATTAGGCGACGAAGCCGGAATCGTGCTGCTATTCCGATCCTTCAACCCGCAGCTGATTCGGTATCTCCGGCATCATGTCCCTTACGACTACGAAGACGTGGCCTCGGAAACCTGGGTTGCAATTGCAAAAGGCATATCTGACTTCAACGGCAACTCCCGCGACTTCCGCGCCTGGATGTTCGGAATCGCGAGAAACAAAGTAGCCGACTTTTTTAGAGCCGCCAAGAAAAGCGGGGAAGCACTTGACCGAGCGCGGAAGCACCTCACAAATAATGCATACTTCGAGAATTCCGACTCGACGGCAGGTCCTGCTATTGCCAATCTCTCCGCCGAGGAAGCAATCGATGCGCTGGTTGGGGTACTGTCACCGCATCATGCTGAAGTTCTTCTGTTACGTGTGGTTGGAGATCTGAGCGTGGAGGAAGTCGCCAAATTGATGGGAAAGAGCCCAGAAGCAATCAGAGTGATCCAGCATCGGGCCTTGAACACTTTGGCCAAAAGATTTCATAGAAATGTTGTAACGTGATGGACCAAAATGACGATTTCAACTGCAACATGGATGACGAAGCACTATCAGATCAGGTAATCGAGCAACTGCTGCAGGGGAAAGTGGACCCCTTGATAGCCTCTGGAGCAGTTGCGTATCTGGCCAATCTCATTGAGGCCGCAAAGGTCGGAGCAACAGATAACGAACTGGCACAGGAAGCCATCATCCTTTCGCGCTTCAAAGAGGCCCTCGGACAAGGTGGAGTTAGAAGAATCACTCACCCAAACGAACGCAAGGCCCATACCAGCTTCCTTGCGGCGAGAACATTAGGTGCACTGATTGCGGCAAGTGTTCTTACCGGCACCGCCGTGGCGGCATACCATGGCGAACTCCCTGGCAACGTTCAGAATTCCCTGTCAACCAGTTTGGCCAAAGTCGGGGTATCCTTACCAACTTCAAATAGCTCGACTTCGGATTCGACATCGTCTTCGATCTCCCTGCCTATCGGGAAATCTCCGTCGAACCTGCGCGCCGGAGCCAATTCCGAAGTTAGCGGTGGCACAAATGAAGGTCTTGCCGGGGGAAGCAGCCTCTACGGTATTTGTACTGCTTACACGAATTCTCAGGGTTCCAGCAACACCACAACCACTTCGGCATCTACGACCACATCGCT
>JAJYFX010000098.1 GCA_021785315.1 Actinomycetes bacterium
GCCGAGAGGACCGATAAATGAGGACCTTCAAAACAGGCTGAAAAACAGCCCCAAAGCCCTCGCCGGCTCTCTTGTGCATTCGAGCGTCGGCATGCAGGATAATCTCTGGCCGCGCATTCAGGAGCTGCGCGGACACCTAACGCTGATCACCGGGGGAGCTGACGCCAAATACCTTGCCATTGCCGACAGACTTGCGTCTTTGCTCAAAAATAGCGACCACGTCGCTGTACGCTCTGAAATAATAGATTCTCTGGGACATGCTGCAATCTTTGATCATCCTCAGACCCTAATCGACGCGGTCATTGCTAGTTCGAAGATCCGAAAGGGCAGATACAGCGGATACTAACCGATCCGCTTGTATAATTTGCCAAGCCCCGAACCCAAAGGCGCGAGAACCCTGAAGTGAGCCTCAAAATAGGTATTTACGCTCCGCGCCGAGGGGACTCTTCTGTAGCTTTGCGGCGAAAGCCAGACGTAATCCGCCCTTTCCAATTCAATGAGCCAGGCCGAAATTACCCGCGGATCCAGGCTCGCTCCACCATCTATTGTCTTGCCTCCACTCAGCGCCAACGCCGTGCCGTAAGAATCCACCATCTTTGGACAGTTGCTATTTGACGCAAAGAACCTGTTCGCCGCCACCGTAAGTGACACCTCGTCAGTTACGACACAGGCACCCTTGGGAATCAGCTGCTCCACCAATTTTGCAGGCTGCGGAGCTGGACTTTTAGCCGACTCGTAATAAAAGCTGGCAATCACCCAAAAAGACGCCAGTACTGCCGCGGCAAGGAAACCCGTTCGCGAAAGACCATCATGGCGCAGGGCAAGACGTTTCAACCATGGAGCTGATACAGCAATGGCGATCGTAATTGCCAGATATGGCGCTATGAAATCCGCATAGTGATAGTAGAAGTCGCTGGGCCACAGCAACGCCAGAAATACCGCAGTCGTAACCGCAGGCACAAGAATGGTGAAATTGGACCGTTCCACCAGCATTCCGAAGGACGCAATTACCAACACGGCCAGCAGCGCCAGAGAAAGGACAGCAATCACTACGTCAGCATGCCCAAACAGCTTTACAAGAGGCCCAGCACCGGCAATCTCCCTCATTCTGGCTTGAAAATCAACCCGCTGCCCAGGAACTCTCGTGAGCTGAGCAATAATCACTTGATTGAAGAAAGCCTTAGGCGCCAGAAGGATGAATGGCCCCGAAAGGAGGGCAAATCCAAAAGTGACGCCGATGGCAAACGAAATCAACTTTCTAATATTTTTTGCTATTGGTTGTGAAGCAACAAATAAAAGTGACGCAACCACAATCACTGGCACAATTGCCCATGCCTTTATTGAACCAGCTAAGCCAAAAAGCATCCCTCCAAAGAAAAGCGCCGCGTTCGAAGATCGAAATCTCGAGCCGCGAAAGCACATATACAATCCAAGGAGACAGAAGAAATTCAGAAAAGGCTCAAGCAGAACTGTTTGAGACGAGGCGATAGCAGCTGGATACAATGCCATCACTGCGCATGCCGCCGCCACAGCAATTTTGCCACGCCACCTGACAAGCAAACCTACTAACACGATGTTTATTCCGTCGATGACGATGGTGAGGATCCGAGCTATTGCCAGACCGTATGCGGTCCCGACCGTCTTGGCGATGAAGGCAATCGGAGCTAGAAGTGCAGCTATTCCAGGCGGCTGGACTAAGACAAAATCTTTATAAGGCACCACACCCTCGATCAGACGAAGAGCAGCGCCAAAATAAACCCCGTCGTCATATTCGGTAATGCCGAAGAGATGTCCCGGCTGGGCCAGCAGATAAAATCTAAGCAAAAGCCCGACGAGAACAAATAGAGCTATCACGCCGCGATAGCGAGACTCTGGTTCGGAATCATTATTGCCAAATAGTCTTTGCGTTTGCGACACCATATCCCGGGCACTCTGTTCCGTCGTATCTCGTCTGCGATAAAGGCCAGTTTTTGCTATAACGCTATTCCCACCGAAAAGAAGAGCGCTAAGGCGAGCTGCATTTTCCCAGTCAGGCTAAGTGCGGAGATCAAGTCTTTGCCGCTCGCCCCTTTGAGAATTGTCTTCAGCGGACGAATTGAAAACGGTATTGCCAAAAGGCCAAGCGGCCCAAAGCGAAAATACGGCCAGGAGCCGGCAACAAGCACGAACATCAGAACCACCAGCACGAAGTACAGCCGCCTCGTTGCGGAATCCCCTATCCGCACTGCAAGCGTCTTTTTTCCGGAGCTGGAATCAGACGGTATATCGCGTAAATTATTCACGACGAGCAAACAGACCGATGAAATTCCCACAGGAATCGCCACAAGGAATTCGCTCAAGTCCACTCTGCCTGTCTGGACATATGCTGTCCCCACCACCGCCACGAGGCCGAAGAATATAAAGACAAAAAGTTCTCCGTAGCCATAGTAGCCATAAGGCTTGGGCCCACCGGTGTATAACCAGCCAGCCAGGATTGCTAGCGCACCCACAACAATTAGCCAGTAGCTTGCCAGAACGGCGAGCACAAGGCCGAGAACTCCGGCAAGCATGAAGAAACCAGCAGCAGCCATTTTGACCGCCTTGGGGCTTTTCAAACCCGAAGCCACCAGCCGCAGCGGCCCCGAGCGCTTTTCATCAGTACCTCGAATTCCGTCGGAGTAGTCATTCGAGTAGTTGGAAGCAATTTGCAGCGACAGTGACACGCCCAAGGCCAGAAGAGCCTCGAACGGCCTAAAACTTCCGGCTGATACGGCTACCCCTGTCCCCACCGCCACCGGAACCACTGCCGCCGGCAGCGTTCTGGGACGGGCGCCTGCTATCCAGTGACCTAACGACATCTATCAGCTCCTCCATCAGCCGTCAGGCAAGACACCGAGCGATTATGGCCTTCGTGGAAAACGGGTAAAGTCAGGCTTGCGCTTCTCTTTGTAAGCATTGCGTCCCTCCTGGGCCTCCTCCGTCATGTAGAAGAGCATCGTAGCGTCGCCAGCCAGTTGCTGGACCCCGGCAAGCCCCTCGTCAGCGGCATTGAACGAAGACTTGAGCATTCTAAGGGCTATAGGCGAAAGGCTTAGCATCTGCTCGCACCAGTCAACTGTCGTACTTTCAAGTTCAGCGAGAGGCACAACCGTGTTCACCAGTCCCATTTCCTCTGCTTCATGCGCGTCATACTGGCGGCAAAGAAACCAAATTTCCTTTGCCTTCTTCAAACCAATAGTACGAGCCAGCAGGCCGGAACCGTATCCGCCATCAAAGCTGCCGACTCTCGGCCCCGTCTGGCCAAACCTCGCATTATCGGCGGCAATTGTCAGGTCACATACCAGATGCAATACATGGCCTCCCCCGATTGCATAACCGGCAACCATTGCAACTACCGGCTTGGGCAGTCTCCTGATCTGTATCTGCAGATCGAGAACATTCAGCCGCCCGATACCAGCCTTGCCTATGGAGTCGATGCCGATATAGCCGTCGTTTCCACGAATCCTCTGATCCCCTCCGGAGCAGAACGCCTCATTCCCTTCACCTGTAAGAATGATCGCGCCAACCGAGGTATCGTCCCTAGCTTTGCTAAACGCATCGGAAAGTTCAAATAGCGTCTGAGGCCTGAACGCGTTTCGAACTTCTGGGCGGTTTATAGTGATCTTTGCAATTCCGCCGCTCTTCTCGTACTTGATGTCGTGATAGCTGGCTAGTGACTCCCAAACTGGCTTCGACATAGGTTCTTAACCTCGCTTTGATCCAAACTAATCATTCGATAAAGGACAAATCGGCAACTTCTAAATAAGAAAGAATTATCTAAATTTAGACTTTGGCCCTTGGCATTTGGTAAAAATCAAGTTTTTCTCTCGCTAGCCTAACCTTTGTGAGAGAACTAGTCGCGCTGGATATGCCTGCATCGAATTCACTGGTTGATGTCATCAAGGCGATATGGGATGATGGAAATGGATTCGTGCCGATCGATCAGCGTCTGTCAATCAAGGCAAAACGAGTCATCATCGAATCGCTCCGACCTTCGCAAATCATCGGCTCTGCGGGAGACGTGACATCGCTTCCAGATGCGTTGCCGCTGGAAAACGAACAGTGCTTGGCAATGGCCACTTCGGGAACAACCGGCCATCCAAAAATAGTCATGTTCACCATGGCCCAAATCGAGGCATCAGCATGGGCCACGTCAGGCCACATTGGAATTACTTCTTCAGACAAATGGCTTTGCTGCCTCCCCATAGCACACATCGGCGGGCTGTCGGTGATACTTCGTGCGCTCCTGACTGGAAATCCAGTTGAAGTCCATGACGGATTCAATGCTGACGACGCCAACGCAGCGGCGAGAGACGGTGCCACGCTGGTCTCACTAGTCCCAACTGCCATGACCCGGCTGGATCCCTATATCTTTAGAAAGATAATCCTTGGGGGCTCCAAACCGCCTGCAAATATTCCTTCCAACACCATGGTTACATACGGATTGACAGAGTCGGGTTCAGGAGTGGTTTACGACGGAATGCCGCTTCCCGGCGTGGAGTACAAAGTAACATCCTCCGGAGAGATCTTGTTGAAGGGCCCAATGATCGCGACGCGCTACAGATCTGGGGCAGCGATCCAGGATGAATCGGGCTGGTTCCATACCGGAGACGCCGGCACTATCTCAAACGGCAAACTCGAGGTAGACGGACGGATTGACGACATCATCAATTCGGGCGGGGAGAAGATCTCTCCCGCACTGGTCGAGAGGGTGCTCGAAATGCATCCAAAGGTACAACAGGTTGCTGTAATCGCCTTTCCTGACCCAAAATGGGGCGAGGCTGTGACTGCTGTGGTTGTTCCCTCTCCCGACCTTGCAGCCCCCCAGCTCGAAGAATTGCGCGAATATGTTAAATCCGAGCTCCCGCCCCACTTTGCGCCAACGAGACTACAAATAGTCAGTCGAATGCCCACTACGAATCTCGGTAAGATCCAAAAGAACGTGCTGAAAAAGCAGCTAGCTGAACGACAGGCCCCTCACGAGGGCGCCGCCATCGACGACAAGGTTGGTCCCGGTGATCCAGCTGGATAGGTCACTCGCCAAGAACAAAGCCGCGCCGGAAATATCCTGAGGTTCCCCGATGCGCTTCAACGGAAGACTCTCAGCCAACTGTTCGCCCCAACGCTCCCACAACGCCCTGGCAAACTCAGTTTTGACAAGTCCCGGCGAAATTGAATTAACCCTCACGACTGGCGCGAGTTCGTTGGCAAGCTGCCTGGTTAGGTGGATCACGCCAGCCTTTGACACATTGTAAAACCCGATTCCCTGCTCTACTATCATTCCGCCAATCGATGCGATGTTGATACAGCTCGCAGGCCTTTTGCTGTTGCTCCAGAAATTCGACCAAAACTCAGAGATCCACATCTGCACTGCCTCGAGATTGACTTCCAAGATCTTTCGCATGGCCGATAGCTCGATGCTTACCGTAGAACCGAAATATGGATTTGCCGCCGCGCAATTGACCAGAATGTCAACAAAACCGAATTCCCTTTTGCAATGGGCGACTACGTGCTGGAGTCCAGCGGGATCCGAAACGTTTTCAGCTATCCAACTAGCCCCATCGACACCCACCCCTTGGTTGATTTTTTCAGCAGCTGCACGAAGTTTTTCCGATTTGCGCGATACCAGGAGGACTCTTGCCCCCGATAAAACGAAGCTCTCCGCGATCGCCTCGCCAATACCGCTTGAACCGCCGGTAATAACGGCAACCTTATTACTTAGACTGATCTCCATACTGAGACTTTAGGCTCAGTTGATGCAGCTTTGCTAGACATGGAAGGTTATTCATGAACCATCTCGCCAGCCAGTCCAGTCCCTATCTCGTCCAGCACAAGGACAATCCGGTAGATTGGTGGCCCTGGTGTACCGAGGCTCTGGACCTAGCCAAGTCCACGGACAGGCCGATATTCCTTTCAATCGGCTACGCGGCATGCCACTGGTGCCATGTCATGGCTCACGAATCCTTTGAGGACCACCAAACCGCCGCCTATCTCAATGACCATTTCATCTCAATCAAGGTCGACCGGGAAGAACGGCCCGACATCGACGCTTTGTATATGGAGGCCGTACAAGCGATCACCGGCTCCGGGGGCTGGCCAATGAGTGTCTTTCTAACGCCGGACACCAGGCCCTTCTACGCCGGCACCTACTTCCCTCCGCGGGAAGCTGGGGGAATGGCCAGCTTTACGTCGGTACTGGGAGCTCTTCATGATGCCTGGATAAATCGGCGCGACGAGGTCGAGCGCCAAGCAGACCAAGTCCGCACCGCAATCTCACTGAGGACCTCGATCGAAAGAGGCAGCTTCAACATCGAGACCGGCGAAGGATACAAGTTCTTGGAATCCTCAACCGCCCAGGTGCTGCAAACCTACGACAGCAAATGGGGAGGATTTGGACCGCCGCCGAAATTTCCGCAGACGAATCTTATCGAGCTTATCTTCAACAACTACCTGAGATCCCAGGCTTCGCAGGAGCTAGAGGCAGCATCCACGACTCTTGACGCGATGTGCTCCGGCGGCATTTACGACCACGTTGGCGGAGGCTTCGCCCGCTACTCGACCGATGAAAAATGGATGATACCCCATTTCGAGAAAATGCTATACGACCAGGCGCAAATGGCACGAATCTTTGCAATCGGATGGGCCCTGACCAAAAACCCCAGTTGGAGGCAAGTGGCCTGCGAAACGGTCGATTACGTGCTGCGGGATCTCCACGCAGATGGCGGGGGCCTGTTTTCAAGCCAAGATGCCGACTCTGAAGGGGCGGAGGGGAAATGCTATCTCTTCTCCGTTTCAGACCTGCAAGAGATTCTGGGCGAAGATTCAGACGAATTCATCGAACACTACGGAGTCACCGGCAGGGGCAACTTCGAAGGTTCAAACATATTGTTCCGCCCAAAAAGGGGAGATCTGATTCGCGGAGCGCAAATCGAAGCGTCCAG
>JAJYFX010000099.1 GCA_021785315.1 Actinomycetes bacterium
TTAGAGTTCTAATCGATTATGCAAATTATCACTATGCTGGCGAATCTCGGGCGAACCGCAACAGGTCTCGAGATTGCGATGGGCTTTACCAGTCTTCGTTCTCTGCAGACATTGTCGCTGCACTGCTAGGTTATCCCCTCGCGGACTCAGCCCCAGGCTCGCAACAGAGGTTTCACGCAACATGACGGGAATGGAATTACATCATGAATAGTAGTTGTAATTTTGTAGTCATTCAACCAAGCCAGTTCTCAATAGTATCAAGCGAACCGGCGGTCTAAAAATCCTACTTTTCCCCGCTCGGCAACCTTCAACATAGACTTACAAGCCTTTAGGTACATTTCGGCACCAATTCTCCCAGACTAAACATGAAAAGAAAAGACCGCCGCCTAGCTGCTCATATACCAAAATGTCTTACCATTTAAAAATTTTTCCCTATTCATTTTGATTTACTTTACGTTAACCGCTACAGTAACGATTAACTAGAGGCGCTAGGAGGCTGAAAAATGGCCAAGAGTATTGTTACTCAACCACGGTCAGATAAAAAGTCGGAACATAACGATCCCATCTCGTCGTCGATAAGACTGCGGGAACCGCGGCAAACCGGAATGACGAAACATTTCGTGGCTACCGATCCTGGGATCGATTTAACTGAAAATCGATTCTTTGGCCGATTTCTTAAGAAATCGCTCCGGAATAGAAAATTTCAGTTCTTATTAATTCTTCCGAATCAAATAATCTTTTGGATAGTAATAGCAACGGGAATCTTCGGTGTCACCGATCCTGGAAGAAACTTCGGGCCAGCGATCACGTGGTACCTTTGGTTCGCGTTGGTTTTCGTTCTCATGGCTGTGATCGGTCGCGCATGGTGCGCCATGTGCCCGTTCGGTGGCTTTGGAGAATGGATCCAAAGAAGGACGCTGTTCCAACGAACTCAAAAATCTTTGGGACTCGGCAAGAAGCTTCCGGAATCTTGGGCAGGACATGGTCTGCTGATTTCATCCATAGTCTTTGTGATCCTGACCTTCTTTGAGGAGTTCTTCAACATCGCAGGCCCGGGTGTTCCTATCGCGACATCCATCATGGTTCTCTCAATAGTATCCTTCGCAACTTTGAGCTTCCTATTGTTCGAGAGACGGACTTTCTGTCGATACCTGTGCCCTCTGTCTTCAGTTATTGCGACTGCAGGGGCCATGGGAAGTGTTGCCGGATTCAGGACGAAAGATCGCAACGTCTGTCTGAACTGCAAGACAAAGGACTGCATGCGAGGCGGCGAAGATGGATTTGGATGCCCTTGGTACACATGGCCAGGAAGTGCAGATTCAAACTCCTTCTGCGGTTTGTGCTCCGAGTGCTACAAGTCATGCCCGTCCGACAACATCGGACTTTTCGTACAGAAGCCACTGACCTCGGTCATCGCTCCTACACGCAGACGCTTCGATATCGGAATCTCGGTTGCGATACTGTTTGGCCTGGTGTTCTACCAGCAGTACAACGCGCTCGGTTGGTATGGAACCGTGGATGACTGGCTAAATTCTCACATCAACTTCCCCCACTACCCGAATCCGATTGCGTACCTCGGAGGAATAGCGCTTGCAGTCGGAGTCATCTGGCTTGGCGTTTTGGGAGTCCAGAAGCTTGGCGGCCTGAGGAAAATCGTAGGCCAGAAAACAAGCTGGTTTGTCGCCTTCGCATACGCGATAATACCCATCACTGGAATGGACTACTTCGCAAGGCAGCTCCCCAAGCTCTTAAAGCACATCGTAAGGGTTCCGTCAGCCGTTGTTTCTCCGTTGGGAATCCACCTTGGCATCTACAATGTTCGCTTGCTAACCAACCCGTGGATCGTGACGGTCCAGGTTGGAGTGATGGGACTTGGAACTGCTTTGACGCTTTGGTCTACCTACCGAATTGCAAAGACTGACATTCAGCTCAATGCCGGCCGACCGAAGCTTGCACTGGCCAGCGCAATGGGGCTTGCCCTGGTGATTTGCGTAGCCGCAAGTGTCCTATACATGCCAATGCACGCGGCATCCTAACTGAGCACCATTTCAGAGACTGAGGAAGAAGGGAACTCAAAGTGGTTAGTACAAAAACTCCAATGGGGCCAGTGGATACAGAGTGGGGCACTGGACCGAATGTTCATATCCTTAAAGATCGTTGTGCTGGGTGTCAGGAATGCATCATCAGGTGTCCTACGGGCGCGCTGACTCTGGACTCGGAGCAGTGGATTGCAGTGGCAGACGATTCGCTTTGTGTCGGATGCAGGCAGTGTTTCCGCACCTGCCCATTCTCGGCGATATACGTCGATGGTCCGCTAAAAGTAACTCCGTCCTACCCCGTGAGTTACGAGCTCAAAGGTTCGCTGATCGGACAAGTGGACGAAGTGCTCCCCGGCTTTGAAAGCTTCGATGAGCTAGTCAAAGCCACAGAGCGGTGTTTGCAGTGTCCAGACCCAACCTGCGTAAAGGGATGCCCGACACACAACGACATTCCGGGATTCATCCGTGCTGCACACGACGGTGACCTCGAAAGAGCGAGGGAGATTCTCGCGCTAACAAGTTGTCTGTCTGCAGCTTGCTCGAGAGTTTGCGACTGGAATACCCAATGCCAAGGATCCTGCTCATGGACGCTGGCCGGCGGAGACGCCGTCGAGATAGGTCGGATCGAGCGCTACATCGCAGATCACACGTCAGCTCCGGCGATCGCTCCTGCAACCAAGAGCAGCCTAAATGTGGCGGTTATCGGCAGCGGGCCCGGCGGGCTCGGTGCAGCCTACGAACTGCGCAAAGCTGGCGCGCAGGTGACAGTGTTTGAGCGCGACAGCGAGCCGGGCGGAATCCTTAGATGGGGAATCCCCAGCTATGTCCTGCCGTCCGAAGCTTGGCGCCCAACCGTAGAAAACCTCAAAGAGGCCGGGGTCGCCTTCAAGTTCAATGAGGGTGTCGATCCCGCGTCGGCAGGCAAGTTGCTCAACGAATTTGACGCAGCGATCTTTGCTACGGGCGCATCCCAGCCAACTCAACCCCGCATTGCCGGACTGGATCTGGCAGGGGTGGTGGACGCAACGTCCTTCCTCGAGAGTGCCAAATCGCTCATCGGCAGTGCAGAATTCAGACCCACTTTAACCGGCAAGAAGGTCTTAGTTCTAGGTGCAGGAAACACGGCCATGGACGTGGCACGATCTGTGCTTAGATTGGGCGGATCCTCGATCGCAATCGACTGGATGGACGAGCGCTTTGCGCGCGGCCGGCCTGACGAGATTGCTGACGCACGCAAAGAAGGCGTAGACGTTCGCTTCCTGACAACTGTCACCAAACTCATTGGTGATGGCACAGGGCGCGTAGTTGCGGCCGAATTGAACTCTACGACCCACGCGTCGGCAGAGACCCTACCCACTATCAAAAGCGGTTCGGGAAAGACGATCAACGTGGACACGGTTGTGCTGGCTATGGGCTACCGGGTCGAGGACGACTGGAAATCCCTTTCGAACTCGATCAAACTCGGAGTCATGCCCAAAAAGGGCGGGTACAGGCTCATAGACCGCAGGTGGCTTGGAAGCGGCTTCTTTGCCGGCAAGCCAAGCCTGGCAGCACTTTCTTACGATCGGGAGCACCTTCGGGTAGAGTCGGCATTCCCTGTTAGCGACCGTATCTGGGCAATTGGAGACCTTCGCATTGGTCCCTCAACCGTGGTAGCCTCCATGGCTCAGGGAATGAGCGCCGCAAGAGGGCTTCTAGCCGATCTCGACAAGGAATTGGGGCGCGAAGCCGCTAGCAGTACCGGCGATCGCCCAGTCTATGTCGGCTCGGCATTGATTGTCGACGACGGGGCCAGCGACGCTGTCAAAGAGGCGTCAGCACAAATTGGCGAGTCTCTATGGGGAAGCGGATGGGATGTCAAGACATCAGACATTGCCCATCTAGACGACCTGGCGATGCTTGGCACCGACCTCGTGATCTTCGGCTCTCAGGTTCAAGGAACGCCGATTACAGGAGCGCATATTTCGCGCAAGGCTACAACCCAGTTTCCGACTTTGCCTCCTCTGCACGGCAAGAAAGTGGCAACCTTCGTGGTCCACTCTCTTTCGGCGGGGAATTCAAAACAGGAACTGGCTGACCAGTTTGTATCAAAGGGCGCAAAGCTCGTGGTCTCTGGTCAAATTCGCAGCAGAAGCCTTGTGCAAGATGCGCAAAAGTTCGCCGGTGAAGTACTCCGGGCAGTATATAAATAACTAAAAATCGCGCCACTAGCGAGCCTCAGTGGATCTTCTCATTCGAGAGGGTCCACTGAGCCATTTTAATGGACCGTTCACCACTCGAATGTCAGCGGCGTCCCCGCAGCGACTGACCGCTGTGTTCAATCTGAAAGCGCTCTTTTTCTGGATTCTTCCAGAGCTTTGATCATCTCGAAGTTTATCGGGCCGTCACTATTGGGTTCGGGTTTGAGAGACTCTCCAGCCATCGCCGCCAGAGTGGCCGCCGTACTCTGTTCCAGGGCTGGAAGATCGTAGCCCCCTTCCAAGAATGCCACCATCCTTGCGGATGGGGCCATCTGACGAACCCAAAGTGTTAAATCGGAGAAGTCCGCAGAGGTGAGGCCCAACTCCGTAAGAGGATCACGCCTATGGGAATCAAAACCCGCTGAT
The DNA here is from genome assembly GCA_021785315.1 of Actinomycetes bacterium. The sequence continues at coordinate 4,646 of JAJYFX010000099.1, forward strand.
ATCAGCGTCCAGGTGGGAGCAAATGCGTCTACAACCGGCGAAACCATTCGATCGAGCGCTTCGCGAAATGTCGGACCCGTGGTATCGGCCGGAACTGGAAGGTTCAACGTGTATCCCGTGCCGGCGCCGATACCGACTTCGCGCGCCCTTCCCGTGCCAGGATAAAGCGGATACTGATGTGACGACACGTATAAGACGGACGAGCTGTCAAAAAACATCTCCTGAGTGCCGTTCCCGTGATGGGCGTCGAAATCAAAGATGAGGACCTTCTCACCTCGGGCAACGAGATCTGCGGCCAAGACCGCGATGTTATTCACCAGACAAAAGCCCATCGCGCGATCTCTGACGGCGTGGTGGCCTGGCGGCCTAACCGCCAAAAATGCGGCGTCCGCCGTGCCTGCGCGTATCTTTCGGGCTGCGTCCAATCCGGCCCCTGCAGCAAGTAGCACAGCCTCCCACGAGCCAATGCTGGCAGTCGTATCAGGATCAAGCGCCCCGCCGCCCATAAGGCAAAACCTGCGCAATGCGTTCAAGTAGGATACGTCATGCACTCTGCTAATCTCTTCAATTGTCGCGGGCTGAGGTTCAAAAATCTCTATTGCATCTTTTATGCTGCTTATGTCGATTCCGCGCCTGACAGCTGTCAGCCGTTCAGGGGACTCGGGGTGCAATGATCCGGTGTCATGTTCAATGTATTTTGGATGAGTCCCAAATAGAATTACCATTTGCACACATCTTACCGTCCAATACCCGTGTAACATTTGCAAGCTGTCTTCACCGAGCAGCGATCTGGAGTTTGAAGATCATTGGATACCAAACCATCAGAGATAATAGAGTCCTGTGGCCAACACCTTCGGGTCGGACCTTGGCATTCCTCGAACAGCCTGGCCCAAATCACTCCTCTAGCCGCTTTCGAACCATTGAACAGCAAAGCCGTTCAAGTCGGCATTGAGCGCGCCATGAAGTCAGGCTACCGGACCATATACTCGAGCGCACTTTTGGAGCACGAGATCGGCGGCTTCCTGAAACGCGGCTTTACCGTAAAAGAGCAGCTCCATGTTCTTAGGCACTCTCTCGCTCCGACCACGTCGCAGCGGGACCTTGCGAGCATAAGAATTCGAAAGCCAACACGGCCTGAACTCGAATACGTAGTCCACCTGGACAAGAAGTGCTTCGACTGCTTTTGGACTATGGATGTTGTGGGACTGCGAGAAGCCGTAGAAGCCACTTCCAAGGCCAGGTTCCGGATTGCGCTCATTCAGGAGTCAGGGACAGAAACGATAGCCGGATACGCGATAACGGGCCTTGGAGACAAGAGGGGCTACCTTCAGCGCCTAGCGGTGGATCCCGATTATCAAGGAAGCGGCATTGGGCAGCAGCTTGTCCAGGATGGATTTGGATGGCTAAGATTTTGGCGGGCGCGAGAAGAATATGTCAATACGCAGACCAAAAATGAGAGGGCTTTCAATTTCTACCTAAAAATGGGATTCACGCTTTTGCCTGAAAGGCTGAACATCCTTGAACTCAATCTCGGCACCTAAAATTGCCTCCGGAAACGTCTATCCGTCAGGATTTACTGGCTAGCGTTTTATGTCATGGTATTTCACCATGCTTGGGCCAATCTCTGTACCTGCTGGAACGTAAGCACATATGTTGAATCCTCCTAAACACTCCGATCATGACCGCCCAAAGCGCATACTGCCTTGGCGGGGACCCATGCTTGTTGTCCTGGCAATAATCCTGATAGGGATCTTGGTCCTTCAAGAAAAGCCGCAAAAACCAAATACAAGCGCAACTACCACAACTACGCAGGCGAGCCGGTCAACCACCTCTACAATTCCTGGACCTCGCGAACACAATCTGCAGGTTTCCACCGGGCCAACCTGGGTGCGTCTGAATGCGCCTCAGTCGCTCGCATTAAATACTTCATCCCTGGTCGGTCAAGGCAGTATCGCCGTTTCACTGGAACTTTTCTCCAAGATTCAGTCGAGATCCGAATTCCAGGTAATCATGAAATACGGTCTGAAATCACTGCCAATCGCCTCCTCCCCGCCCGTAGATCTGACTCGTCTTTCCCAAAATCCAGCCGGCAGTCCTCTGCTCAATTTTGAATTGTCGGAGACCTCACCTCCCCGCCCACTCCTCAATCAGGCAACGCCAACCAGCTTCATACAAATCCCATACTGCTCTCCGAACTGTTCAGGGGTCTACCCTTTGCTGGCAGTTTTCGTACAAGGCTCCCAAGTTATTGGAACTGCGCTCACAAACATTGCCTT
>JAJYFX010000100.1 GCA_021785315.1 Actinomycetes bacterium
GCCACTTTCGCCATTTACAACACCCCCGGCTTGATATTGAAGGCAAATAACGCAATTACGAGTAAGAGCTTATCCGACCGTAAATGCTAACCTTTTCTTCACCCTTGGTGAACTCAGTACTTCGATTAGCTCACCACGTAAAAAGTAAACCGCAGCAGAATCGATCCTGACATTGGCGTACGAACCGGCTGCAAGCACTGGCTGTGGCTGGTCCCCGACAACCGGTGCCAGAAAATGAACCAGCTTGTGCTGTCGCGTCCTACCAGTCCACAGTGCAGGGTTCTTTTTCGAAGGGCCTTCAACCAACACCTCCTCGAGCAAACCGACCCGGTCCATGTGCCTCTGCAGAGCTGAGCGATCTATCACAATCTTGAGCCTCGCAAAACGCTCCGAAATGACCTCTTCCGGCACGGCAAGATCGGTCATCTTAGCAGCCTCGGTTCCGGGTCGTGAAGAGAAGATGAAGGTGTATGCACCGTCATAGCCCGCCTCTGCGACAACCTCCAGCGTTCGCTCAAAATCATCGTCAGTTTCCCCGGGGAAACCAACAATTATGTCTGTGGTGACTGCAAGTCCTGGAATTGCCTTCCGTGCCATAGCAAGCTTCTCAAGATACTTGTTCGAGTCATATCCCCGATGCATCAGAGAAAGAACTCGATCCGATCCAGACTGAAGTGGCAGATGCAAATGCTCACAGACTGCCGGGGTCTCGGCCATAGCGGCGACTGTCTCAGGCAGCAAGTCCTTTGGATGAGGAGAGGTGTACCGCACACGCGAAATACCTTCGATTGCCCCCACTTCCCGAAGCAAATCGGCAAACAGCGGCCGGGCTCGTCGATCGTTCTGCCAGTAAGGTCCAGCTGACAGGTGGTCGAGGCTTGGATCCTTCCTTAATGCCAAGGCGATATCGCGGCCATACGAATTCACATTCTGCCCTAACAGCGTTACCTCGGTCACACCCTGAGCTGCCAACTCTGTCACTTCTGAAACAATATGACTGAAACTGCGCGACACCTCCTTGCCCCGCACAGAGGGAACGATGCAAAATGCGCAGCTATTATTGCAGCCCACCTGAATCGTAACCCAGGATTTAAAACTGCTGGTGCGAACTGCATTCAGGGCCGGCGCAAAGTCGACATCTTCGGACGAACTCTCATCGACAATTTCCATGATGGGGCCGTTCTCGTCAGATTGCCGGAGAAGCTCTGCAGCTCTGGAAACGTTATTGGTGCCAAATACGACATCAACCCAAGGCGCTCTTTTTTGAATAAGATCACGATCCTTTTGCGCCAGACACCCTGCCACCATGATCTTCAAATCTGGATTGCTGTCACGAATCGATTTGGCATGCCCCAGAGTTCCGTAAAGCTTGTTGTCGGCATTCTCCCGGATGCAACAGGTATTGAACACAATGACATCCGCTTCATCAGTCCCTGTTGCGGGAATCATGCCATCTGCCTCGAGCACGGAAGCGATTCTTTCCGAGTCATGCTCGTTCATTTGACAGCCAAAAGTTCTCACTAAATACTTCTTACTCACGACTAACCAGACTAGCAACAAGGCCCACTCAATTGAGTGGGCCTTGTTGTCCGCGGAAATTTGCAGGTCATTCGCGAAGATCATTCATCAAAATAAATTGGCTCATTGTCTGCCTCTGAAAATCCAGATGGCTGATCCGGGCCATTTGCCACAATGCCGACTGCTGAGCGAACTTTCTCATCCAACTCGGCCATAAGACCTGGATTATTGGAGATGAACTCCTTCGCCTTCTCTCTACCCTGGCCAAGCTGCTCACCATCATAGGTATACCAAGCACCGGACTTCTTTATAATTCCAGTCTCGACACCGACATCCAGCAAAGAGCCTTCCCTGGAGATTCCAAAGCCATACATGATGTCGAACTCCGCCTGACGAAACGGAGGAGCGCACTTATTCTTTACAACCTTGGCCCTTGTTCGGCTTCCAACAATCTCCGCGCCATCCTTGATTGCCTCGATCTTTCGAATATCAATGCGAACTGAAGCGTAGAACTTCAGAGCGCGCCCGCCCGGAGTAACCTCTGGCGAACCATACATAACGCCTATCTTCTCCCTGAGCTGGTTGATAAAGATCGCAATTGTGGCCGATTTGTTCAAATTGCTGGTTAGTTTGCGCAAAGCCTGAGACATCAATCGAGCCTGTAGCCCTATATGGGCATCCCCCATCTCCCCTTCTATCTCAGCTCTGGGAGTAAGGGCAGCCACTGAGTCAATCACTAGAACGTCAAGTCCTCCGGAGCGAACCAACATATCGGCAATCTCCAACGCCTGCTCACCATTATCCGGCTGAGATATCAGAAGCTCATCTATGTCCACTCCGATTGCCTTCGCATATACCGGATCCATGGCATGCTCGGCATCGATATAGGCACAGATTCCGCCATTCCTTTGAGCTTCCGCAACGACGTGCATTGCCAAAGTTGACTTTCCAGAAGATTCAGGACCAAAGACCTCGATCACTCTACCCCTGGGAAAACCGCCAACTCCTAATGCAAGATCTAAAGACATAGCACCAGTTGATATAGCCTCGATCTTCATATGAGCATTTTCACCCATCTTCATGATCGAACCCTTACCAAATTGCTTTTCAATCTGACCTAGAGCCATTTCCAATGCTTTATAACGATCTGTTGCCTCTTCTTTCGCCAAGAAACTCACCACTCCCTCATTATCTATTTCCGCATTTTCGTAAGTCCGACCCATAAATCTGTAGAAACTACCTGCCCTAAAGATATCTAATTGCTGTGACAGTTTCTTCCCCGCCCTTACTAACGGGATCTGACGCATGGCTATTCAAAACAATTATACGAACATATGTTCGTGTTGTCAGCAGATTATAGAATTTTCTTAGTCAAGACCCGTCGAAGAACTCCTGCCGGAAAGCATTCGGCGGAGCCAATCGAGAGCTGAAATGGTGGCATACTGCCTGACCCTGTCCCTGTCTCCAGGCAAACTCAACTGGATAGCCCTATCCCCAAACATGGTGGAAGAAGTACCAATAAAAACAGTGCCTATAGAGTTGCCCTCCTGAGATTCTGGACCAGCCACCCCTGTGATAGCTAAACCAAGATCACTTCCCAGCAGTTTTCTTACACCTAGAGCCAGTTCGATGGCAGCACTTTCACTGACGACGGGGCCATCGCTAACTCCAAGCAGCTGGTGTTTAACTTCGGAGGCGTACGAAACCACACAGCCTTTGTACCAACTTGACGCCCCAGGAACACTGACTAGGCGTGACGAAATCAACCCGCCGGTCAACGATTCCGCCACAGACAGTGTCAGCCGAAGCCTTACCACTTCATTGGCCACCGACATTTCGATAGTGGTCTCGTCGACACCAAACACGATATCGCCGAGCATGCTTTTCAGCTCTTTTTCTTCGGCATCGAGTAGCGCATCTACAATCTTGCTTGACTTGCCCTTGGCGGTAATCCTCAGCTTGATGCCTTCGATTCCCGAAGCTAAAAAAGCAATCGTCGTACTGCCATCACTGGCATCTAGCGCCTCCAACCTGGGTGCCACCAGTTCCGACAGCGCTGACTCTGAAAGCCCCCAAGTCCTTAAAGTCCTAGAGCGAATAACCCCGCTTACCCCAGCCCGGAAGACTAGATCCGGTATCACCGCCCGATCCAACATATCGAGCATTTCGTATGGAACGCCTGGTACCGCATATATCACCTTGGCGCCCAGCGGGCATATGAGCCCTGGTGCAGTGCCCTTTTTCTGTTCTATAATCCCCGCGCCCACCGGCACCATAGCCTGCTTGGCATTATTGGCAGTCATGGTTCGACCCCTGGAGACGAACATCGCTCGAATCTTGTCTTCAATCTGAGGATTGTGCTGAAGCGGCACCCCCATGACCTCGGCGATTGCCTCGCGCGTAATGTCGTCTTGAGTCGGCCCAAGTCCGCCACAGACTAGAACAGCGTCGTTGCGCTCCAATGCCAGATTCAAAACGGAAACGATCCGCTGAAGGTTGTCCCCCACCCGAGTCTGATAAAGGCAGTCGATTCCCACTTCAGCCAATTTTTGCGAAATAACGGCGGAATTTGTATCAACAATTTGGCCGAGCAGCAGCTCAGTGCCAATGGCTACAATTTCGACTCGCACAGTTTGCTCTCCGTTTTTGCCTATGCTGAATTTCGGACCCTACCATCGGCATAATAAAAATATCCGCTCACAAGAGCTAGGAAAGTCGCTAGCCAGACAAGAATCCCAATTTCGATCTTGGCGGATCCATAAACTCCGGGTATCAAAACCAGGCCAATCACTATGACTTGAACGAACGTCTTTGCCTTTCCAAGAGGCCGGGCGGGAACCGAAATTCCCCTCCTGCCTAGAATGCTTCGGTAAAGAGACATCCAGGTCTCACGTATTGCCATTACTACAACCGGCAGCCACCACACTTCGTTTTTCGCCACCAAAACGGCGAAAAGGCCAAACACCATCAACTTGTCAGCCAGCGGGTCTAGAAACGCTCCCGACCGAGTGGTTCCCTGGTGCCGGGCCAGAATACCGTCAACCTTGTCAGTGGAAGCAAGAATCATCCAAATGACGAAAGCAAACCAGGTAGAGCCATGCTCAGCAACGCTGTACATTAGAACTGGAGTGACAATCACCCGGATAATAGTTATGAAATTTGACGGTGTAGCCAGTGCACCGGGGCCAAATGTGCTTTCCGTCGACACGTGACCCTCCTAACCCTCAAACTCGCCATAAAGATCTGGACCCTCTGAACCCGAGATTACAAGATCCACATAGCCTCCAGATGGAATTTCCGCATCAATTTTAATGATTCCATCGATTTCAGGCGCTTCCCTGTAAGACCTCGCCACTCCGGGCTCGTCAACCAGGGCATTAACTTTCGTTCCAATGATGTCGACCCGCTTCTTTTGTGTTATCGCTTCTTGAAGTTCTGAAACTTCAGCAAGCCTTTCCAGCATTAGAGACCGATCAACCTTGCCGTCTAGAGAATTAGCGTAGGTGCCGTCCTCATCCGAGAAGGTAAAAAATCCAGCCCAATCTAGCTGCGCCGCTTCAATGAACCTCAACAAATCGTCGTGATCTTCTTCAGTTTCGCCAGGATACCCAATGATGAATGAAGAGCGAAAAACCGCGTTCGGCTCAACCGAGCGAATGGTCCCGATCTTGTCAATAAATCGTTCGCCATTTCCCCACCTTTTCATACTGCGCAAAAGCCGGCGCGACGAATGCTGCAGCGAGAGATCGAAATACGGCACTCCCGTAGCGACGATGGCATCGATAAGGGCCCCGGTCAATTCAGAGGGATAGATATAAAATAGGCGCACACGATCAAGGTATTCAGAAAGCCGTCCCACCAGGTCCACCAGCTGCTTCTGGCCGTAAAGGTCCAAACCATAGGAGGCTAGGTCCTGCGCAATGAGAACCACCTCACGTACATCGAGGCCAAGTGCCTCCTCCAATATCGAATCAATCGGCCTTGACTGCTGTTTGCCTCTGAACGACGGTATTGCGCAAAAGCCACAGGCTCTGTCGCAGCCTTCAGCAATCTTCAGGTAAGCCCAGGAACTGCTGACTTTTGGCCTAGGAAGATTGAGCAGATCAAAGTCCCGAGCTCCCCGAACACCACTCAGTCGTCCGGAAATCTTTACCGGAATCGATGCTGGCCCAGGTCGCGAATTATCCAGCAGATCCTTGCCGAAACCCACAACTAAGTCAGCTTCGGGGAGTGCCTTGGCAAGTTCCTCGCCGTATCGCTCCGCCATGCAGCCGGTCACAACAACCTTCGCGCCTCGTTTTTTGATCTCCACCAGATCAAGCACTGCCTCTATCGACTCAACCCGTGCAGCTTCTATAAATGAACAGGTATTCACCACAACAAGATCTGCTGCGCCAGCTTTCACTGCTGGCACGAGACCCTGGGAGGCCAACCTACCCTCTAGTTTCTCGGAATCGACCCTGTTTTTGGGGCAGCCCAGAGTTTCGATCCAATACGAAGAGTTCATCTATTACAAACTAGCAACTTCCAACGGTTGAAAATCTGATCCGTAGGACTTAGCCACTCGTAAGCCTTGAACATCAACATTGAGTTTTTCAATGCGGTACAACACTTCGCTGCTGTTCAGCAGAACCTCCAACGTTCTAGACACCTCGGCGGTATTTGAAGAACTGCAAAAACCAATCATCGTTGGTCCAGCTCCCGACCAGCAGCTTGCAATCGCCCCAGACTTCGCAAGCGCCGCCAAGATCGCGGCAGATTCAGGGAAAAGAGCGGACCTGTAAGACTGGTGGAGCCTGTCCTGGGTGGCCTCAGAAACCAAGGCCCGCAAATCGCCGAAGCCTGCCACCAGCATTCCCATGCGGCCGAGGTTAAAGATGGCGCTCTCCAAAGTGATCATCTCGGGTAGAACACCCCTAGCAGTCTTGGTGGACAGCTCTTTAAAGGGTATGACTGCCACCGCAGCTAGGTCAGGATCTACTGCAAGGCCGCGGCTGACGAACGTCGAATTCACCTTCGTGGCGGTGACGAATCCCCCAAAAACTGACGCTGCGGCATTCTCAGGGTGGCCGTCGAAACTCGCGGCGACAAGAAACGGATCCTCGGCACCTAAAGCTGCGCTGCAGGCCGATACAAATGCCGCCGAAGACCCCAAACCTCTTCCAAGAGGAATCTGCGATCGAATTTTGAGATGGACGTTTGAATGCCCCAGAACCTGTCTTGCCACCTGAGCTCCAAGATGCTGTTCTGTGATTTCCAACCCAGACCCTTCACCGAATGCAGAAACTTGGAATCCGTCGGAGTCTTCAGCCTCGACCTCCAGGTACAAAGACAGCGCGATAGCAAGGGTATCAAATCCGGGACCCAAGTTTGCCGATGA
>JAJYFX010000101.1 GCA_021785315.1 Actinomycetes bacterium
GGGGCAGATATCTTTCTCCCAGATCAGAGATTCCTATCAGGTTCAGGCGGAAGCACTGCTCGAAGGCGGCGTTGACCTAATCCTTATTGAAACGGTTTTCGATCTGCTTTCCGCTAAGGCGGCAATAATTGCTGCCCGGCGTGCAATGGCAAAGTTTGGGAGACAGGTCCCGATTCAGACACAGGTTACGATCGAGCTGACAGGTCGCATGCTGCCGGGCACAGAAATAGCTGCCGCGCTCACAGCTTTGGATGCGATGAAAGTCGATGTTATCGGCATAAACTGTGCCACCGGACCGGCTGAAATGGGCGAGCACCTCCGGCATCTCACTTCACACTCAAGGACTCCCGTCTCCTGTCTGCCAAATGCTGGATTACCATCCGTCGTAGACGGCAAAATGCACTACGATCTGACTCCCGAAGAGCTGGCTTCGTATCATTCGCGATTTATTACGGATCTTGGAGTGCGCGTCGTCGGAGGTTGCTGCGGGACAACGCCCGAGCACCTTCGCCGCGTTGTTGAGGAGTGCGCCAATCTTGAACCCGCCAAACCCGAAGTCGACTACGAGCCCTCTATATCTTCACTTTACTCAGCCGCGACTTTGAAGCAGGAGAATGCATACTTCGCAATTGGCGAGCGGACCAATGCAAACGGTTCAAAGAGATTCAGGGAAGCCATGCTCTCTAAGGACTGGGAAGCATGCGTAGAGATGGCAAAGGATCAGGTAAAAGAAGGCTCCCATGCAATTGACGTCTGCGTTGACTATACCGGCGCGGACGGAGTAGGAGACATGACCGAGATCGCTTCCCGGTTTGCCACCCAGTCCTCGCTGCCGATCGTATTGGATTCTACCGAACCACAGGTAATTGAAACAGGTCTCCAGTGGATTGGCGGAAAGCCTATCTTGAACTCCGTCAATCTCGAAGACGGCGACGCTCCCGGTACGCGGCTTGACCGATTTCTCTCACTTGCCAAAGAGTACGGCGCGGCGGTGATCTGCACCTGCATTGATCAGCAGGGCCAGGCAAGAACTGCGGAATGGAAGCTGAGGGCCGCTCGAAGCATTTACGATATCGCCGTCAATAAATACGGGCTTGAGCCACACGATCTCATTTTCGATCCGCTCGCTCTTCCACTTACAACTGGGATGGAGGAGTCCCGGAAAGACGGAATCGAAACCATCAACGGAATCCGTGCAATTAAATCGGAATTGCCGGGAGTTTTTACGGTGCTTGGCTTGTCCAACACCTCCTTTGGCCTAAACCCGGCGGCAAGGCATGTGCTCAACTCGGTATTCCTGGACGAGTGCATGAAAGCGGGGCTCGATGCCGCAATCTCACACCCGGCGCGTATTATCCCTCTCTCAAAAATCCCTGACGAGCAAAAAAAGATCTGCCTTGACCTCGTTTATGATCGCCGAACCAGTGAGTATGACCCTCTCAACGAGCTTATAAAGGCGTTCGAAGGCATCAAAAGTACTGCGGAAGAAGCGGTCGATCTTTCAACACTTGAGATTGGCGAGCGGCTGACTCGCAGGATTATTGACGGCAATAGAACAGGCCTCGAATCAGATCTGTCCCAGGCCTTGAATGACGGGTACGCAGCGCTGGAAATAGTCAATACATTTCTCCTTGACGGCATGAAAGTCGTAGGCGAGCTGTTCGGCAGCGGCCAAATGCAACTTCCCTTTGTGCTGTCCAGCGCTGAAACCATGAAAACCGCTGTCAGCTATCTAGAACCCTTTATGGAGAAAAAGGACACCGGTTCAAAAGGCAAAGTCATACTCGCTACCGTCAAGGGTGATGTTCATGACATCGGAAAGAATCTTGTCGATATCATTCTCACCAACAATGGTTACCAGGTACATAACCTCGGGATCAAGGTCTCAATGGGCGAGATGATCCAAAAAGCCCTGGAAGTTGAGGCGGATGCCATAGGTATGAGCGGATTGCTTGTCAAGTCAACCCTGATCATGCGGGAAAACCTTAACGAGCTCAACGAGAGGGGCCTTGAGACCATTCCGGTCATTTTAGGCGGCGCAGCCCTGACCCGCACTTACGTCGAGAAAGATCTTCGGCAGATTTACAAAGGAAGACTGTTTTACGGCAAGGATGCCTTCGAGGGCCTGCGGACTATGGACCGACTTGTTGAACTGAAGACGCAGAATATCGACGACCCAGACTTTGGCCGAGTCCTTTCGGAAAGAAAACTCCCCAAGAGCAAGTCTGCGCGCGATCGGGAAATCGAGCCGAATCCAGATATTCCCCTCAGATCACCGCAAGTGGCTATGGACAATCAAATATTTGTCCCTCCATTCATTGGTTCCCGCGTGGTAAAGGGTATCCCATTGGACGACATCGCAGAATTCCTGAATGAAACGGCACTGTTCAGAAACCAGTGGGGATTCCGGCCGAATCGGGGCGAAACAGACCCAGAGTTCAAAGAACGGATTAGGCCTACACTCCGCGAGCAGCTGAACACGGCCAAGGCGGAGCAAATACTCATTCCACAGGTAGTTTACGGCTATTTTCCAGTCGGGTCATCCAACAATGACCTGGTTGTGTTCTCGGACGTCGAGAGAAAGCAAGAAATTTCTAGATTCGCCTTTCCACGCCAGAAAAAGGATCCGTATCTTTGCATTGCAGATTTCTTTAGACCTATCGACTCGCCTGAAGTTGACTACGCGGCGTTCCATATAGTTTCGATGGGATCTAAAGCCTCAGAAGTAACCGCTGCGTATTTCCGTGAGAACCGCTACCAGGATTACCTGCTTCTACATGGCCTAAGCGTGGAGATGACAGAAGCACTGGCCGAGTATTGGCATCACAGGATTAGGACCGAGTGGGGGTTTGTAGACCAGGACGGCCCCACGCTCGCCGGCTTGTTCAGGCAGCAGTACCGTAGTGGACGCTATTCATGGGGATACCCGGCTTGTCCTGACCTTGAAGACAACGCGACAGTGGCCAATCTATTGGAAGCCGGGCGAATCGGGGTGGAAGTGAGCGAAGGATTTCAACTGCATCCGGAACAGACAACCTCCGCGATCATCTGCCATCATCCTCAGGCTAAGTACTTCATCGCGTAACGCCGGTTAACCAACCTGGTGCAGGCTCCGGTCGACATTGTTGAGCACATCGCATCCTGATTCAGTTGCGATTACGATATCCTCGATCCGCGCTCCGTAAAGATTCGGTATGTAAATTCCAGGCTCGATTGAGAAGGCATTGCCTGGCACCACATAATCCAAGTTGCCTGCAGCGATGTAGGGCTCTTCATGTTCTTCTATGCCGATTCCGTGACCCGTCCTGTGAATGAAATATTCATCGTAGCCAAACTGTTCGATATACGACCTGCCGACTTCATCCAGCCTTTCACAACTGATCCCCGCTCGCACACTTTCTCTCTGGCGCCTTTGGGCAATTTCCAAGACAGAGTAAAGTTCAACAAACCTTTCTGGCATCTCACCCGTTACAACGGTTCTCGTAATATCGGAACAGTATCCCGCCGAGGCTTCCAGTTGAAACTCTCCGCCAAAATCACAAACAATCGCTTCGCTCTCGCCTATCACTCTTCGACCGGGCTCATGATGAGGCGACGCAGAATTCGGTCCCGACCCCACAATGGAAAAATTCACTTTATTCAGGCCGACATCTAGCAATCGCTCAGAAATCTCCATTGAAATCTCTCGCTCGCTACGACCTATGAACCTTATCTCTCCGCTGATTACGGAAGCAGCAACTTCATCGGTCCGCCTTGCCGCTTCGGCCAACATAGCTTGCTCTGTAGGATCCTTTACGCTTCGAAGACTTCTCGTGACTTGCGACGCAGGTAAAAAGTTTGCAGCGCAGTCAAGCTGGAACTTCAGCAGTGATGCTGCCCACATACGATCTGATATGCCAACCCGGCTGCATCCCCGTATTGCGCTGAGAACGATTTCGTATGGATCCTCGTACTCACGCCAAGGTCTGACTTTAAATAACTCGCCATGCAGAACTACCCTGGGCTCTTCCAAAGCGGGCACCACTAGCACTGGCTGTTCATGAGCCCTCACCACAAGAGCCGTGAGCCTCTCGAGAGGCATAGCCTTGTACCCGATCAGCCATGGAAGATCTGCCCCCAAGGACAGCACCAGAGCATCTACGCCAAGGAAAGACATTCTTTCCCAAACTTTGCTCAGCCTGGAAACATAGACCTTGGTAAGGTCTCCTGCGCTTATGGAAAGCCGACTCGCCACTGTATCCGCCCTAAAAAGCCGAATTAGAAATGAAATCCTACACCTGAATTAGGTGCCCAGAGCTGGCAATCATACTAAACGAAGATTTGGCGTGATATGACGACCTTACCATTGGAGACGCTTCGACGTGTCCTATGCCATACCCTTCACCGATTTCCACTAGCTCAGAAAACTCTTCAGGCGTTATCCACCTTGCAACTGGGAAGTGGTTTTTGGTCGGTCGTAAATATTGACCTATAGTCACGATGTCTGTGCCAACCGATGCCAGATCACGCAGTGCGGCGGCCAACTCCTCCTTGGTCTCGCCCATTCCAGCGATGAGGCTGGACTTTGTAACGAGCCCCGCGTCCTTGGCCCGCGCGAGCACAGAAAGCGACCTGGCATAAGAGGCCGAAGGGCGGACAACGTTTTGTAATCTTGCTACCGTTTCAAGGTTATGGTTCAGCACGTCCGGATGGGAATCAAATACCTTTGAGAGACTCGCGCTGTCGCCTTTGCAGTCCGGTATCAACACCTCAACTCGCGTCCCCGGTGCAATTCGACGAATCTCATTTATGGTTGCCGCGAACGCGCCAGATCCGCCGTCGGAGAGATCGTCACGTGCCACCGCCGTCACCACGGCAAAGGCCAAATTCATTTCCTTGACCGCATTTGCGACCCTGGTCGGCTCCATGGGATCCAAGGGCGCTGGATGATTGGTCTGCACTAAGCAGAACGAGCAGGCACGCGTACAGTTCTCCCCATTTATCATGAAGGTAGCCGTTCCATCTGCCCAGCACTCAAAAATATTTGGGCAGCCCGCCTCCTCACACACCGTAACCAGTGAATATTTGCGCATTGTCCTTTTTACATCTCGGTATTCGGTCCCCATGTTCGCCTTGGCGCGCAGCCACTCCGGTTTGCGGGAGCTAATAGTCAAAAAGTCGCCTGCGTCAATGCCGGACCGATCCATTCGCTTGGCCATGTTGCTCATTTGCCCCGCGGTTTCGCTTCGCAACTCTCTGGCAATTCCCTGCATGCTCCGGTCAATATCTGGCGATTGCTCATGCCGCCTAAAACCAACACTCTGGTGCAGGTAAGTCCCATCATCGAACACCTCGGAGAAACGCCTGACGACTTTTTCAACTACTTCTTCCATTGAAACCGATACGCCTTCGTTTTCGAGCGACGTGACAGGCTTGTCAGTAATGCCGCAAGGAACGATATGACCGAACATTGACAGATCAGTCTTCACATTAAGTGCGAACCCGTGCATTGACCTGTTTCGCGTGATCTTAACCCCAATTGCACAGATCTTTCTCGGATTGGAGCCCTCTGGATCTACCCACACTCCGGGATATCCGGCCAACCGACCAGCATTTTCAAGGCCGAGCTGACTAAGCACGTCAATGATTACCTGTTCTAATCGATTAACGTATTTTGGAGTCCGATCCACCTCATCTGGAACATTCAAGATCGGATACCCAACTAATTGCCCAGGACCGTGAAAAGTCACGTCGCCACCTCTGTCAGCACGGATCATCTCCGCACCCACACTGGATGGGTCAACCAGAATATTCTTCATGTCGGTCCTTACACCCAGCGTGTAAACGCTTGGATGCTCTTGCAACAGGAGATACTGTTCGTTAGTTGTGGCAAATAAAGCACGCTGAAGAGCTTGAGCGTCTTTGTACCACACCCGCCCGAGCCACCGAGTTTGCAGCATTTTGGCCTCCTACGAAGGGCGAATACCGGTTGATGATGCTGAAGGGGTCGATCAAACTGGATGGGAAACTAAAAAGATTGTCCCCATCCAGCTGAATTTTCGGCTAAAGCTCTTGAGCCCAGTTCCAAGTCTCGATAATCTCCTTCATCCGAGCCAGGAACGACGCCGCATAAGCTCCGTCTATTACTCGATGGTCAAATGAAAGCGCCATGATCCCTACGGAGTGGATTGCAATCGACTCGGAGCCATCAGGTTGAGTCACCACCACGGGCTTCCTTTTAACACCGTCGGTGGAAAGAATCGCCACCTGCGGCTGGTTGATGATCGAAACCGTCATAAAAGTTCCAAATGGACCGGGATTGGTAATGGTAAAAGTCCCACCTAGGATGTCATCCGCCGTCAAGTGCTTGGAGCGGGCCCTGTCAGCCAAATCCCTGATATCACGCGCGAGTCCCCTGAGCCTCTTGGCATCCGCACCGTGAATCACCGGGGCGATCAGTCCTTCTTGATCAAGGTCAACGGCGATAGAAAGGTTTAGATCTCCGTGGACTATAAGCGAATCCTCGCCAACGGATGCATTCAGGTGCGGGAACGTCCTCATCGCTTCGACGGTCGCCCTTGCAATGAATGGCAGGTAGGTGAGTGAAAAGCCCTCCTCACCGCGGAACTGATCCTTGATAGCTTTCCTTACCCTCTCAACAGCCTCGAAATCAACTTCGATTGAAACCAGGGCGTGTGGTGAGGTCGCCTTCGATCTAACCATGTGCTCTGCAGTTCGTCTCCGGATGTTCGTGAAGGGAATCGCCTCATCCCTCGGGCCAACAAGACTCGACCCAGCTGGAACACTTCGAGTCGCAGGAGACTGCGGTCTTGGT
>JAJYFX010000102.1 GCA_021785315.1 Actinomycetes bacterium
TACTATGTTTCTCGGCAGTCTATAGTTCATTGAGGTATCCACAGAGGTTACGGTAGCTGATCCAGACAGAAATTGAAAGCCAAAGGTGTGCCGATTGCCAAATAGGTCCTTTCGAGCAGGATTGGCGGGGAAGTGAGTTTGCGAATGTTGAGTGGGTATCGATGAAGATCAACGTTGGGCGTTCGTTTGACGTTGTGGCTCTTGGCAGTGCGATTGTGGACATGTTTTGCCGAGTGCCGGAAGGTTATGTGGAGGAACTTGGGATTAGGAAAGGTTCGATGCAGCTTGTTGGACCGGAAATGTCCAAATCCGTCACAAAAATTCTCGGTGAGGTTGAAATCAGAGGCGGGGGATCGGCAGCTAATACTCTTGTCGGGATGGCTTCGCTGGGTCACAGAGTTGCATTGATCGCCCGGACTGATCTCGATGATTTTGGAGACCAATATGTTCGCGATCTCGTGAGATGGGGCGTGAAGGTGATTCGTCCCGACGTAGGGCACGATCTGGGGACCGGTCGCTGCCTTGTTATGGTGACGCCCGACGGCGAGCGGACAATGGCCACCTGGCTTGGCGCTGCCTCACACTTGCAGCTCGACGAGCGTTCAAAGGCGGTAATAGCTGATTCGAAGGTTCTTTACATCGAAGGCTACCTATACGATCTGGAGACTACCAAGGCGCAGATTCACACAGCAATTGAGGTTGCGCTCGAAAACGAGGTTCGGATCGCCCTTTCACTCTCTGATCCGTTTTGCGTGTCAAGGCATCGCGATGAGTTTTTGGACTTGATCGATGGGCCGGTATCTATCCTTTTTGCCAACAAGGAAGAGTCCCAAATACTTACAGGGTTAGACGATGTTGGCGAGACGGTGAAAATTCTGCAGAATAAATCTCTGGCTGGGGCAGTCACTTTGGGCGCGCTGGGCGCCCTTGCCTATGATGTCTCGAGTAGCGTTTACGTTCCGGCGCGCACGGTGGATCCTGTGATTGACACTACCGGTGCCGGCGACCTGTTCGCCGCAGGCTATTTGCATGGGCTCCTCAATCACGACCAAAATGAAGTCGAGAAGTGCGGGTTATATGGCGTGCTATGTTCGGCTGAGGTGGTCTCACATTTCGGAGCAAGGCCCGACGTTGATTTGAAAATCCTTATGGATGAGTTCGATTCGTCCAGTTGAGACTGCCGGGGCTATTCGGCCGTATCATCCGGAAAGAAGTCAAGAGGCTGATCACTTAGACGAACCAGCATGGACGCGATCCACGGACCCAAGGGAGCCATTATGTTGGCGAGCTCGTCCTTTTCCGTTAGGGCGCTTTCTTCCAAGACAAGGTTTCCATCGAATCCAACCTCTAATTCGAATTCGCTGCGCAAGTCTTCGCCGGAACTGTTTTCGCTGGTGACAACCGAAGATCTTTCCAAGAGAAATGCCAATGTCGGAGAAGATCTTTCATCGAGCGCGCCCAAGACCGTTCCGATTTGGGCTTGTGCAGTCATGTTCACGGCGCGAATGACCAATTCGATTCCGACCTCCAGTGGTTCTGGTTCACTGGCTCCGATCAGCCACGATCTATAGATGCTTTGACTCCAAACCGGCCATTCGAGATTGATGTCAACCCTGAGATTCGATGGGTTGACTTCTCCTGGAAGCGCATATGAGTTTTCGTAATGAATGTCGCCGAGGAAGAAATCCAGCAGCAGGTGCTCCTGATCCGGGAGCTGCTCCAGCATGGCAGAATCGAAACTTTGGTGCATGGCATTGATGAGATCGTCAAAAACATGGTCAATCATGTCTCAATAACTCTAGCTGATAGGCTAGTTTTGGCTTTCGTGGATAAAAGTTGGATGGATAGACGTTTAATTTCATATGCCCACCGCGGAGGTTCGTTCGAGGCGCCGTCTAGCACAATAGGGGCGCTGCGCTATGCCTGCGAAGTGGGAGTTTCTGGTCTCGAATTGGATGTCCACACAACGGCCGATCGTGTGCTGGTGTGTTGTCATGACGATGTGGTCGACACAACCACTGACGGCAAGGGTAAAATATCCAAGCTCAGCTGGAGCGATATCGAAGGCCTGAATGCCGGATACTGGTTCGTTCCACAGTCTGCGGCGAGCGATACCCAGGCGCGCTCTGTCGAGGAGTACATTTTCAGAAACGACCATTCGAACAAAGATATGACCAGATTGGCGCGGGTGGACGAGGTTTTAGATATATTTCCCGACCATATCCTCAATTTCGATATCAAATCCACCTCGCCATCGGTCGAGCCCTACGAAGGTGAGCTTGCAAGATTGATCCTTGACCACGAAGCGCAAGACAGGGTCATAGTGAGCTCTTTTCTTGACTCGGCAATCTGGAGAATCCGACAAATCAGCCCGGATATTTGCACCTCGGCTGCTCCCGGCGAGATAAGCGAGTTTTACTTTACCCTCGTTTCCGGGCGCCAAGCGGCGATTGATGTCGCGCGGTTGGCGCCTTATGTCGCTTTTCAAATTCCATGGTTTTTTGGCGAGGTCGAATTGGCGACAAAGTACTTTGTCGAGGCGGCACACGCTGCCGGCAAAGCGGTGCACGTGTGGACGATCAATGATCGCTCGGGAATGGAGAGACTCATCGATATCGGGGTCGACGGTATTATCAGCGACCTCCCAAGCCTGCTGGTTTCTGTGGTCCGCGAGCGTGGCATGCATTATTTGTACAGGCCAAACTAGGCTGTATGGACGTCTTGTAATACCCGAAGGAGTCGGATGAAAGTTTTGGTTGCAATGTCTGGAGGTGTCGATTCCTCAGTGGCAGCCGCTCTTTTGGTCGAACAAGGCTTCGAAGTCGTGGGTGCAACGATGAAGCTTTGGGGTGGTTCCTCGGATTCTGGCTGCTGCTCCGTTTCGGATGTGGAAGACGCAAGAAGAGTGGCAGCCCAGATAGGCATAGACCACTATGTGTTCAACTTTACTGAAGAGTTTCAAGAGAAGGTAGTCGAGTTTTATGTGGACTCACATAGGAATGGCCTGACGCCAAACCCATGTATTGAGTGCAATAGGCATTTGAAATTCGACACTTTTGTCGAGCGGGCCAAAATGCTCGGTTTCGACTTCGTTGCTACTGGTCATCACGCTCGCGTAACGAGAACTGACGGCGTGGCGAGGCTGGCGCGAGGGGCCGACCGGGCTAAGGACCAGTCGTATGTCCTATCCATGCTTTCCAGAGACAGGCTGGAGTACCTTCTGCTGCCTGTCGGAGAGATCACCAAGGACATGGTGAGAGAGATTGCGAAGGAGATGTCGCTGCGAACTGCACTGAAGCCTGATTCACAGGACGTCTGCTTCATTACCTCCGCTACGGGAAGAGACGGTTTTCTTGCAAAGAGAATCGAACTACATCCTGGCGCGCTCTTTGACCGGTCATCCGGACAACGGGTGGGTGGGGTAGACGCTATTGAGCTTGTCACGATTGGCCAGCGCAAGGGACTGGGTACCCTGGGCGATGGCGCGGCCCGTTATGCAGTGGAAGTGGATTTGCCGGCCAGGAAGGTTGTTCTTGGCAGACAATCAGATTTGCTGGTGGACTCCCTTAGCTTTGGTTCTCTCACATTTTCTCATGACCCGGTCGAGGACGGAGAGGTGATTGAAGTTCAGGGTTCAGCACATGGCCGGCCATCGAGAGCGGTATTCTTCAGAGATAACGTGAAATTCGAGGCTCCTCAGAGGCGGGTGGCACCAGGACAGACGCTGGCATTTTATCGTCGCGATGTTGTAGTTGGTTCAGCGATAGTTTGTTAGAGGGAGGGCGTCTTGACCAACACTCCTAAGGATGAGATCGACTCGCTGAGGGCGAGGATATCTCACCATGGTTGGCGTTATTATCACCTAGACGCTCCGGAGATAAGTGACTTCGAGTACGACCAAATGCTCAAACGGCTGATCGAATTGGAGCAAGCACATCCAGAACTCTACGATCCCGAGTCTCCAAGCCAGAAGATCGGTGCGGCGCGATTCGAGATGTTCAGGCCCGTCGAGCATGAGATCCCGATGATGTCGCTGGATAATGTATTTTCCCTTGAAGAGCTGCAAGCTTATTTCCTCAGGGTGACCAAAAGCTTTTCAAGGGAGGAGCTTGAGGAGCTGAAGTGGGTCTTCGAGCTTAAAATCGATGGATTGGCAATCTCATTGGTATATCGTCATGGCGTGCTTGTGACCGCTGCCACCCGCGGGAATGGGCGCATAGGCGAAGACGTCACTGCGAACGTGCTGGCAATCAACTCAATACCAAAGACCTTGGCGACTGGCGGCTTGACTAGTCCTCCTGCCTTCTTGGAAGTTCGGGGAGAGGTCTATATGGGCAAGGAGGCATTTGTCCGCCTGAATCAGGTGCAGATGAATGCAGGACAGCCGCCGTTTGCCAATCCGAGAAACTCTGCGGCAGGCTCGCTGCGCCAGAAGGATCCAAGAATCACCGCCAAGCGTCAACTGTCTTTCTGGGCCTATCAGCTAGTTCAGGTCGCAAGCGATCAGCACTTGACATCGCATCTCGAGTCGCTGCGCTATCTGGAACAGTTTGGCTTTCCCGTTAATCCAAATATCAAGCTAATTTCCGGGCAGGAGGAAATTATTGCTGAAATTTCAAAATGGGATGCAAAGCGTCACGAATTGGATTATGAGATCGACGGCGCGGTCATAAAGATCGATGATCTGCGTCTTCGTGATCGGCTTGGATCGACGGCCAGGGCACCCAGGTGGGCCATCGCCTACAAGCTTGCTCCCGAAGAGCGAGAGACAAAGCTATTGAACATAGAAGTCTCTATTGGCAAATCAGGGAAAGCAACTCCATTTGCCGTTCTTGAGCCGGTGCTTGTGGGTGGGTCGACCGTTTCCCGGGCCACGCTCCACAATGAGGATCAGGTCAAGCTCAAGGGTGTCAGAGTCGGAGATACCGTCGTAGTGCACAAGGCGGGAGACGTGATTCCTGAAGTCATGCGTTACGTGCCGGAACTCCGAATGCCGGATTCCGAGGAATGGCATTTTCCGTCGGCGTGCCCGCTCTGCGGCTCTCCGTTGGAGCGCAAATCCGGCGAGAGTGACACTTATTGCGTTAACTTCTATTGCGAAGGGAGGATAGTACAGAGACTTGCCCACTTTTGCTCCAGGAGCGCGCTTGATATCGAGGGTTTGGGTGAAAGCCGGATTTCTCAATTGGTTGATGAGGAGCTAATAATGTCCCCGCCGGATATTTTTAGATTGCAGTATTCCCAGTTGATTGGATTTGAAGGCTATGGGGAAAAGTCTGTCACTTCGCTCCTTGGCGCAATTGAAGACGCAAAAAAAACGAGTCTGTCGCGTCTGCTTGTAGGACTGGCTATCCGTCATGTTGGCGAAGGAGCGGCCAGGGCTCTGGCCAAACGTTTCCGATCGCTCCCGGAGCTGATGAGAGCCTCGAAAGAGCAGATGAGTGCGATCGACGGCATAGGCGAAAAGATTTCCGAGTCAGTTCGTGAATTCTTCGATAATCCAAAATCGTCTAAGATATGTCATGAGCTTATTGATCTCGGCGTGGCAGTAGAAGAACCGATAGACCAAGGTGGCGGAGTTGAGATTGCGAAGAACCTAGCTGGCAAGGTGATTGTCATAACAGGGACACTCAGTGCTTTCACCAGAGAAGCTGCCGAAGCAGCAGTCACCGAGCGAGGTGGCAAGGCTAGTTCCTCAGTATCGAAGAGAACTTCTGTACTTGTGGCAGGCGATGCGCCCGGCGGATCAAAGATAGCCAAGGCCGAGGAGCTTGCGGTGCCAATTTTGGACGAGAGCCAGTTTCTGGAACTTTTGCGGCTGGGGGAGTTGTCTTAAACGAGACGTCCAACATGATTCGGGCATTTGACGGATTGTGCGCGGATGGTTTTGCGAATGGGATATGGTGGACAGGAATTGCTTAAGGCAGCACTTGGTTTGATGATGCTTCAAGCGTACTTTGCGGCATTCGCATTTTGTGGAGAGGCCTTTTAGTGTATACAGCACGGCTCCAGGAAAACATAGGGAAGATTCTTCACGGCCGTTATACCCTGGTAGCTGCCATCGGACAGGGCGCTTCCGGTGATGTGTATTTGGCGCAGGACCTTTCTCTGGGGCGCAAAGTTGCCATTAAGCTGCTTCATTCCTCCCTGGCGGGCGACATGTTTTTCCTGAAGAGGTTCCAGTCTGAAGCCAAGTCCGCGGCGAGTCTCAACCACCCCAATATCATGAGGGTCTTCGACTGGGGTGAATCAGAAAGTACGCCGTATCTTGTCCTGGAGTATCTGGCCGGCGGTTCGCTGCGTGAGTACCTGAACAATGGGGAGCTGCTGACCGAGTCTCAGGCAGCGTCGCTCATGCTTCAGGTCGCACAGGGTCTCGCCTATGCACATGGCCGCGGATACGTCCATCGCGATATCAAGCCCGCAAACCTTTTGTTTGATGATGAAGCACGGATACGCATTGCCGATTTCGGCCTGGCCCGCGCCCTTTCCGAGGCGGCATGGACCGAGCCGATAGGCACTTTGATGGGAACGGCACGATATGCCTCTCCTGAACAGGCATTGGCAAAGGAAAGTGATCGAAGCTCTGATGTCTATTCGTTGGGGCTTGTCATGTACGAGGCTATCCTCGGGTCTCTCCCGTTTACCGGAGACACCACAGTGTCATTGCTCATGGCGCGCATACATGGAGATGTCAGCGTTCCCGCCGAGACTGGAGCACTTGAGCCAATTTTGGCGTCGTGCCTCAAGTTGTCATCCAGCGACAGGGTTACCT
>JAJYFX010000103.1 GCA_021785315.1 Actinomycetes bacterium
CCCTTACCAAGCTCTTTGCCCTGCCGGGGCTGCGGATTGGCTACGTGATAGCGCCAAGCAGCGCGGATGCCGCCGCGCTGAGCAAACTCCAGCCACAGTGGGCGCTCAACTCTCTTGCGGCTGCAAGCTTGCCGAAACTTATTTCGAGCATCGATCTGGATGAGACGCAAAGGTCCGTTTCGCGGCTCAGAAATGATCTCGTTCCTATTCTAAGAAGCTACGGCGCAGAGCCTATGGCATCCCGTGCTAACTACGTTTTCATTCCCGATGCCAAAGATGTGTTTGAAAGGCTTCTGGAACACAAGGTGCTGGTCAGAGATACTTCGTCGTTCGGGCTGGACGGCGGGGTCCGGATCGCGGTGCCAAATGACAAGGGCCTTGAACGGGTAGAAAAGGCGCTGTTCCCAAGAAAGCCCAGACGCAGGCCAAGGTCGAATTTCAAGGGCGGGCTCATGGTCGTGGGCACGACCTCCGACTCGGGAAAATCTACGATTGCAACTGCACTGTGCAGGATTCTGTCTGAGCGTGGCGTTGCAGTTGCGCCGTTCAAGGCGCAGAACATGTCCCTGAACTCTTCGGTAACGCCGGCCGGCTATGAGATCGGAAGGGCACAGGCAAGGCAGGCTCATGCAGCAAGGATCGATTCTGAAGTAGTGATGAACCCGATTCTCCTTAAGCCGACGTCTGAGATGACATCTCAGGTAGTGGTGATGGGAGAGCCCTTGTTCGAAACCAATGCCAGGGATTACCAAAGCAAAAAGCGCGAGCTGTTGGGTGTGGCGATCGAGGCCTATAACGATCTCGCTGCCAGATTCGAGGTTGTGATACTTGAAGGCGCCGGCTCCCCGGCAGAGATCAATCTGATTGACAATGATATCGTAAATCTCGGACTTGCGAACAAAATTGACGCCAAAGCCCTGCTTGTAGGCGATATTGACAGAGGCGGGGTTTTTGCATCCCTGTATGGGACTTTTAAGATCCTTCCTCCGAACCTTTCCTCACTTATTTCCGGATTTGCCATAAATAAGATTCGGGGGGATGCAACGCTGCTCGACAGTGGCATTTCCAAGTTGGAAGCTCTCACTAACAGGCCGGTCTTTGGAGTGCTGCCGTATCTGACTGAGTCTCTGATAGATGCGGAGGACTCGCTTGGACTCTTCAGCTATGGGCAAGAGCAAATCTCAACTGATGAAGCCCTTGATATCGTGGTTATTTCCTTGCCAAGGATTTCGAACTTCACCGACTTCGATCCTTTGGTGAACGAGCCCGGGTGCATCCTGAGAATAGTTGCGAGTCCTGCTCAGCTCGGTAGTCCGGACCTAATCATCATTCCGGGTTCCAAATCGACCATCGACGATCTCAGGTGGCTGAGGAGCAAAGGGTTTGAAGACGCGATCAAGAGACAGGCCGCGCGGGGAAGCATGGTTCTCGGAATTTGTGGCGGATATCAGATCCTCGGCAAAGAGATCAACGACGAGGTTGAATCAAAGCAGGGGAGAGTCGAAGGGTTCGGGATGCTAGACGTGCGCACTTTTTTTCTGGATTCGAAAGTGACACTGCAGCGCAGCGGAGTTGCGCCGCGCTTCGGGGCGGCGGTATCCGGATATCAGATCCATCAGGGCCGTGTTATGTCGCAGGGCGGCTGCAAGCTCTTTGATCTCTCCATTCCGTCGCGGAGCTTTCAAGAAGTTGGCCTCACAGACGGGGCGGTCGATGACGCGGGACAGGTATTTGGAACCACGCTTCACGGAGTGTTCGAGCATGACGAGTTTCGCAAAAGCTTCTTATCCGAAGTGGCGCAAGCGCGTTCCAAGAGTTTTGAATCTCGACTGGATTTTGCGCAGCTGCGGGAGAGCCAAATCGACTACCTTGCAAACTTTGTAAGCAAACACATCGACATTGATGCCGTCTTTCGTGCGGCTTCGATCGACATAGGATGATCTCGGGAGAAATCAAGTTGTTCCTTTACCTAACCAACGCCGATACCGAACTCCTCACCCTACGTAGCGTGGCGGACGAACTGGCCGAGATCGGGATCGAACTGCGGGGCCTATCCGTATCCGCTGAGAACTGGAAAGATGCTGCCAATTCGGCTTCTGTGATTTGCGTGAGACTGCTGGGTGGAAAGGACGCATTCCTAGAGGGCCTCAATTATCTTTTGGATCTTGCAAATGCGAAGAAGGTTCCGCTTGTTTGTCTTTCGGGCGAATCTATTCCCGATCCGGAACTGGCACTTTTTTCAAATGTCGCAAGTGGCATAGTCACGCAGGGCTTTGACTATCTGGTCCGGGGAGGTATTGCGAACTACGCGAACTTCGTCCGATTCGTTTCCGACACGTGTCTCTACAGCGGTCATGGCTTTCAGCCACCGCAAGAAGTACCTGATGTTGGTATTTTCAAACCAATAGAACAGGACAGATCGGCACCCAAGGTGGCGGTCATTTTCTACAGGGCGCATCTGATATCGGGGAATACCGTCTTTGTCGAGGCCCTGGCCAAAGAGATGGCGGCGCGGGGCCTTAGTGTCTACCCCATCTTTTGCTACTCGCTTCGAAGCGGTCGCGGGGAGCACTCTCCCGTTTATGAGACCCTTAAAGAGATCGTGCCGGACGTGATAGTCACCACGGTATTGGCATCCGGGTCAATGGATCCGGAGGGCGAATCTTGGGACGTTTCGGAGATGACGGATCTTGGAGTTCCAATCGTTCAGGCGATTGTCTCGTCTTCGGATAGAGAGAGTTGGCGGCAAAGGAGCTCAGGTCTTGTTCCGCTCGATGTAACTATGCAGGTTGCGATTCCGGAGTTTGACGGAAGGATAATAACAGTTCCGTTTTCGTTCAAAGAGGTCGTCGACTCGGACAGTGGCTTCGGCAGCGATATAAGCGCCTATCGGGTCGACAGGGAAAGAACCTCAAGAGTCGCCCAAATTGTGGCTAGGCTCGCCAGGCTGCGTTACAAAGCCAATAGCGATAAAAAAATTGCCATTGTAATTTCTGCCTATCCTACAAAGCGCTCGCGATTGGGAAATGCAGTGGGGCTCGACACTCCGGCGTCAGTTATCGCGCTTCTTCATAAACTGCGGAATCACGGATACCATATTGACAGAATTCCGGAGAGCGGAGACGCTCTGATGGAAGAGCTGATGGCTACCTTCAACTACGACGTTCCCACTCTCAGCGTCGGTCAGGTTGAAAAGGCGCAACTCACTCTTTCGGCGCTTGACTACGCGGCGGAATTCGAGGACTTCGGCGAAGAGATCAAAGCCGGCTTGACAAAGGCCTGGGGGGAGCCTCCCGGCTCTGTCTATTTAAATAACTCGGAGTTTGTCTTCCCCGGCATCAGCCTTGGAAATGTGTTCATCGCTATTCAACCTCCAAGGGGCTTCGGTGAGAATCCTATCGCCATTTATCATTCGCCAGATCTTGCTCCGACTCATCACTACATGGCCTTTTACCGGATGTTAGATATCAAATACCAGGCTGACGCGGTAATACATGTGGGAAAACACGGCACCCTCGAATGGCTTCCAGGCAAAAGTCTGGGGCTATCGAACAACTGCTATGCCGATCAAGCTCTGGGAGCCATCCCACTGGTCTATCCCTTTGTGGTGAATGATCCTGGCGAGGGTACACAAGCCAAGAGGCGTGCCCATGCTGTGATAATCGACCACATGGTCCCACCCCTCACAAGAGCCGATACCTACGATGAACTATCCAAGCTCGAATCTCTGCTCGATGCCCATTCCCGTTGCTCGGGTATGGACCCTTCGAAACTTCCCGGACTGCGCGAGGCGATCTGGGAGGTGTTGGTGGATGCCCAGATTGCCAAAGAGTTGAAACTTGAAGAAAATCCCGATTTTGAAGACGGCGAATTTGACACTTTGGTCTCGGAGATAGACGGTTATCTTTGCGAAATAAAGGATGCCCAGATCAGGGGAGGCCTTCATATCCTTGGTGGGACTCTTGATGGTCAGGCTGAGGTAGATATGATCGCGGCATTGACAAGGATAGGATCTGGGACTGAGCCGTCGTTGCGCATGCTTGCGGCGGCCGAACTTGGGATCGATTTAAAGGCAGGAAAGACTAAAGAGATCGACCAGGTCGAAGAGGAAGTTCAAAGAGTTGTTAGCATGGCTCAGGCCTCTGGCTTCGAGCTCCAAAGCCTGGAACAGTTTCCGAAAGCGTACAGCAAAGCTGTCGAAGCGATATGCGTCAATCTGGTGCCACGCCTTCGTGCGACTCCCAGAGAACTTGACGCAATACTTGAGGCACTTGGCGGCAGCTACATCGCCTCGGGACCATCCGGCGCACCTTCGAGAGGGATGGCGCATGTACTCCCAACCGGACGCAACTTCTACTCCATCGATCCCAAGGCGCTTCCGTCGATCCAGTCGTGGGCTGTGGGGCAAAAGCTTGCTGAGGCGATGATAGAGCGATATTTTTCCGAAGAGGGGAGCTATCCCACTTCGGTTGGGATAGTGGTATGGGGAACCGCTGCAATGAGAACCGCTGGGGATGACATTTCACAGACACTGGCACTGATTGGAGTGAGTCCGGTTTGGGATATGCAGAGCGGAAGAGTGACCGGATGCGAACTGATCGATCGCCAGGAGCTGGGCAGGCCTCGTGTGGACGTGACTCTTAGAATTTCCGGCTTCTTTCGCGACGCATTTCCGCACGTAGTTAGCTTTCTTGCCCAGGCCTTTGACGTTGCGGCGCAGAGTCCGGAAGATGACAACCCGCTTGCCAAAGACGCAAGCTCGCCCAGAATCTTTGGGCCAAAACCTGGATCATATGGATCAGGAATCCTCCCGCTAATCGAGGCCAGGAACTGGAGATCGAACGAGGATCTGGCCAAGGTTTATCTGACCTGGTCGGGATATAGCTATACGCGACAGAGCTTTGGAAAGTACGATCCGGAGTCGATGGCGCTGCGGTTTAAGGGTATCCAGGTGGCCTCGAAAAACCAGGACAACAGAGAGCACGATATTTTCGATTCAGACGACTATATGCAAGATCACGGCGGAATGATTTCCGCAGTGCGTCATCTTTCCGGCATCGAGCCGAAATCGTATTTCGGCGATTCGGCCGATCCAGCAAGGCCAAGGGTAAAGTCGCTGGTGCAAGAGGCTGCCAAGGTAGTGCGCTCCAGAGTCATCAATCCGAAGTGGATTGAAGCAATGAAGCATCATGGCTACAAGGGCGCTTTTGAGATGGCCGCCACGGTCGACTATCTGTTCGGCTATGACGCAACTGCTAATATCGTCGAGGACTGGATGTACGAGAAGGTAACCCAAGCGTACGTGGCTGATGCGTCGGTGAGGAAGTTCTTTGAGCAGTCTAACCCTAGTGCTCTCACCTCTATTGCGGAACGGTTGCTCGAAGCTTCCCAGCGTGGTCTGTGGAATGCAACTGACGAGTCATTGGATGCCATTAGGTCCGCGATGCTCGAAGCTGAGGGTTGGGAGGAGATAAGATGAGGGAGTTTCCCTTTGTCGCAGTGGTTGGACAGGACCAGTTGAAGATGTCCCTGCTGCTAAATGCCATAGATCCAAGGATTGGTGGAGTGCTGATCCGCGGTGACAAGGGATCTGGCAAATCGACGCTCGCCCGCGCTTTGGCCGACCTCTTGCCTGACGGCGCTCCGTTCATAGAGGTTCCAGCAGGAGCCACAGAGGATAGGGTGAAGGGTTCGGTGGATTTGGCTCAGATGGTTGCCGACGGGACAGTGGCTTCAACCGGCGGTCTTTTGGCCGAAGCGAACGGCGGCGTTCTCTACGTTGACGAAGTGAACCTCCTTGCCGACCATATCGTAGATCTGCTTCTGGATGCGGCGGCCTCAGGTTTAAATCGCATAGAAAGAGACGGGGTATCCGCCGTGTTCCCGGCAAAGTTCGTACTAATTGGATCGATGAATCCAGAAGAGGGAGAACTTAGGCCGCAGCTACTGGACAGATTTGGACTTTCGGTCCAAAGCGATGGAATCCTTGATCCAGAATACCGAAGCGTTGCGCTTCTTAGACGGCTGGAATTCGACAGCGATCCAGACGCTTTTTGCATTTCGTTTGACCCGGAGAAAAAAGACCTGAAGCGGAGGCTTAATTTGGCGAGGAGCATGAATCTTAGCCATGCCCTTGGCCTCAGTGCAAATGTTTCGAATGAGTTCTTCAGAGTAATAACGCAGCTTTGCATCAGCTACGGAGCCCAGGGATTGCGGGCCGATCTCACAATGGCTAGAAGCGCGGCAGCCCACGCGGCACTCGAAGGTCGTCAAGATGTGGAAGCGAGGGATTTGGAAGCCGTAGCCCCATTGGTGTTGTCGCATCGCGCGCGCAAGGATCCGCTGCAAGAGTATGAATCGCGAAGTGTCTCTGAGGTGATCGAGAAAATCCAGAGGATAGGCCATGAGGCGGGCGAAGATGTCGAGGTCTCAAAGTCTGAAGGATCAAAGAGCGACAATGGCGATTTGCCGCCAGACGTCCCTCGAGGCCCGAAAGGGCAAAGCGAGTCTTCGGGATCGGCGCTGACATTCGGAGGTGGCGGTGTGCCGATTATGGGTACTGTGACGACGCTGGGTGCAAAGGGAATCTTCTCGGAAAGGGTGGGCGGAGGGCCCAAGGGCTCAACCCCGACTGGATATCGCAAGGGTGTGGAGGGAGTTTCTGATATACGCGGTGTAGGCCTTGATGTGGTTGGAACCCTTACCTCAGCTGTCCTGCGCCGCAGCAATGAGCCGGAAGTTGCAACCGAACCGTTTGTCGCCACGCAAGACATT
>JAJYFX010000104.1 GCA_021785315.1 Actinomycetes bacterium
CTATAGCAGAAAATGGGCCGATAGCAATGTTTGCCACGCCCGAGCAGATGGTGATTCTGAACAGAATTTCGGGACTCATGTCTTTGCTCGAAGGTCACGGCGACGTCATCATGAATCGTGCCGGGGCAAGTGATATATTGCAGTCCGCCCGGTTTGCCGAGATCTTTGCAGAGCGCCACAATTCCCAGCGCGGCTTCGCCAAGCTGATGTCCCAACTTCTTGGTACCGAAGCGAAGATGCGCCAGTATCAGGAAGGGGAGAGGTTCGTCCACCGAGTCGAAGAATTTGGTGGCACTGATCTGTTCAACAAAGTTTGGGAACGTCCGGAGAATCTTCCAGACATCGCCGATATTCGTGAACCGGATCTCTGGATAGAGCGAATGACGACAAAATCAGGCTTTTAGATATCCGCTATGGCGCAATTTTTTCAGGAATAGCTTGTGATTACATCGCCCAGCCTGGTTTTCTAACCTGAGCCATTAGGCGATATCGAAGTGTATGCTTTGGCAGGTGGGCATCGAAGCGCTGTCAAGGATCAAACTCGATGAGAAGGCCGGATTTGTTCTGGACAGATTGAGCCAGGCAGGCCTGAATCCCACGCAGTTGCTTGGGCGCTGCACCTTCGAGCCTCACCCGCAAACAGGACTTCTGGAGGTCTCTGTTTCAGGCGGCGCAGATTCCGTTGCCTTGCTGATTTTGGCATTCCTGTCCAATTCAAATGTGCGCGTTTGGCATCTAAACCATCAATTGCGCCCATCTTCGGGTCATGAAGCGATATTTGTCCAAAATCTTGCCAGCGCATTTTCGGTGAAGGTAGAAATTCTTCGCACAGAAGTCGAAGACGGCCCCAATCTCGAGGAGAGAGCCAGGGATAAACGCCGCGCCGCCTTCATTGATGGGGTGGCGACAGGTCATACGGCTGATGACGTGTGCGAAACCATGATTATCAATCTCGTCAGGGGTTCAGGCCCCCGTGGGCTCGGTTCGATGGCCCCAGGTCCCCAACATCCGATACTTGACCTGAGACGGGCCGAGACTGAGGCTATCTGCCGAGCGCTTTCCATCGAGTTCGTTCTCGATGAGTCGAACATGGACCCCAGATTCTTAAGGAATCGCGTTAGGAATGAGGTCCTACCGCTGCTGTCTGAGGTGTCCTGCCGCGATGTAGTTCCTATCCTTTCTCGTACGGCGCATATTTTGCGCCAAATTGCAAGCTATATTTCTTCCCAAGCTGACGGACTGGATCCAACGGAGGCTAAGGGACTTGCCGCCGCCGATGAAATCATCGCGACCGAGGCGATCAGGCGGTGGTTGACAGATGAACGCGGGCACTCAATTTCCTACGAACTTGCTCAAGATGTGCTGAGGGTTGCAAGAGGTGAAAAAGGTGCCACTGACCTGCCCGGGGCCATCAGGGTACGCCGATCCAAAGGAAAGCTTTCGAAATTCGCCATTGGTCCTGCGAAGCCTGAGAGCCCAATCTGATTGTTTTGAACCCTTGCGCATGAGCTAAGTTGATTCATGCCATGAATTTAAATTCCACATCAGGTTCCAGCTGGGCAGAATCGGACCCGTCTTTGGGCGAAGTGATTCTTGAAGAGTCCGTAATACAAAATAAGATTAGCGAGCTGGGAAAGGTTATTTCTCAGGAGTACGCGGGTCGCTCATTGCTTCTTGTCGGAGTTCTAAAAGGGGCCTTGCTTTTTGTTGCCGATCTAGCTCGTGCCATCGATTTGCCCGTCGAATTCGATTTCATGGCTGTGTCCTCCTACGGAGTGACCACCAAAACCTCAGGAGTGGTTCGGATCGTTAAAGACCTTGACACGGATCTGACAGGCAAAGACGTGTTGATAGTCGAAGAAATTGTCGATTCCGGTTTGACGCTTTCATATCTTGTCCGCAATCTGCAAGCTCGAAAGGCAAGATCGGTTCAGGTATGTGCGCTGCTGGTCAAGGATGGCTTGCAGCCGCCCGGGCTCGACATTGCCTACACTGGATTTGTGATACCACCGGTATTTGTCGTTGGTTATGGGCTCGATTTAGCCGAAAAATACCGAAATCTTCCATACGTGGCGGTTTATAAAGACTAATGAAGAGGTTCTTGGTATGGCTAATGAATCCGCAAATGGCAGTAAGCAGCCTCAATTTCAAAAGGAGAGAGTTCAGCAGCTGATCGCCGAACTCATCGAAGCCTTGGGAGAGGATCCCAAACGGGAGGGGCTAAAGATGACTCCCTACCGGGTGGCGGAGATGTTTGAAGAATTGCTGTCTGGAACCAACCAGCCAAGCGCGAGCTTTCTCGGATCAATGTTTCCCGCCGGTCACGAAGAAATGGTTATTTTAAGGGACATATCGTTTTTTTCCATGTGTGAGCATCATCTCCTGCCATTTTTCGGAGACGTTCATGTCGCTTACATCCCAAACGAATCCGGTCATATAGCAGGTCTTTCAGGTATAGCCAGACTTGTCGATGGGGTGTCTAGGAGGCTGCAGGTCCAGGAGCGCTTCACAACGGAAATAGCCAATGCTATTCAAGCCTCGATGAAGCCGAAAGGAGTCTTGGTGGTAGTGGAAGCCGAGCATTTGTGCATGTCGATGCGAGGGTCGAAAAAAGTGGGCGCAAGAGCGATGACGTCCGCGGTGCGCGGCGCGTTCCAGAAAGACGGCATCACAAGGGCAGAGGCACTCGAACTGATTAGAAAGGGACGAGATGCGACCCGCTGAGGCTATTAAGTTTTCCGACCGGGCTCTCGGCATTGAACGGGGGATCATGGGCATATTAAATGTCACGCCCGATTCGTTTTCCGATGGCGGTCGATATTTTGACATACAGGCTGCTATAGAGCGTGGCCGTCAGCTTGCCGAAATGGGTGCAGACATAATTGATGTCGGCGGAGAGTCCTCACGCCCTGGTTCAGCGTCGGTTCCAGTGGAAGAGGAACTGCGGCGGGTCATTCCGGTGATTGAGGAGCTTTCGAAAAGTTGCAGGGTTTCAGTTGACACCTTCAAGCCAGAGGTCGCCGCTAAGGCCGCTGAGGCCGGTGCTACCCTGATCAATGACATAAGCGCGAGTCTTGCGCAGATCGCCGCTGAATATGGAGTTGGTTGGGTGGCCATGCACATGCAGGGGAGCCCGCAGACCATGCAGCGCAATCCTCATTATGAAGATGTCGTCAAAGAGGTGTACGACTACCTGCAGCACAAGATCGACTGGGCTAGAAATCTTGGAGTCGAAGAGATTTGGGCTGATCCTGGAATCGGTTTTGGAAAGAATCTTCAGCACAATCTTTCCCTTGTAGGCGGGCTTGACAAGCTAGCGGACCTCGGCGTGCCAATTTTGGTCGGGACCTCGCGCAAAGCATTTCTTGGGAAGCTCGCAAAAGCGTCGACGGGATTTGAAGTACCGCCAATCCAGCGGACTGAAGTGTCAGTGTCGTCGTGCGCATGGTGTTTTCTGCATGGAGCGACAATGATGCGGGTGCATGACGTGGCAGCGACAAAGGAGCTGCTGACTCTGCTGTCCTGGCATCCCGGCGAATATTCCAAGTTGAGCTGACAATGGATACAGTTTTTCTGCGTGGGATCAAAGTGGCAGCCAGACATGGCGTGCTTGATTCCGAAAAGGCCAACCTTCAGCCTTTCGAAATCGATTTGGCTGTTCGCGGCGACTTTCGCAGGGCGGGCCAAACCGATGATCTGGATGATGCGGTTGACTATTCGATGCTGGGAAAAGTGGCAATAGAAGTAGCAACTTCCAATGTCTTCAACTTGATCGAAGCGCTAGCTGAAGCAATCGCGCGAGATCTGCTTTCTCTTCCCAAGATTGCCGAGGTAGAGGTAACTGTTAGAAAAATGCAGCCTCCAGTTGCGTTTGGGCTCGACCACGCTGGCGTGACTCTTAGGAGAACGCTTGACTAGCACTTATCTGGCACTGGGTTCAAATCTTGGATCGAGAATCGACTATTTGCTCGAAGCAGTGCATGCGCTTAATGCCCCGGTTCGTTGTTCCAGGGTGTATGAGACTGCTCCAGTGCAAGCTCCGGCTGGCTCGGGACCGTTCTTGAACGCTGCTGTTGAGGTTGACTTCAAAGCCGACCCCAAGGCGCTTCTTGAACTGGTCAATCGGCTGGAATCGCAGGCAAACCGTGTTCGCGTCCAACCGCACGGGCCTCGCACGCTTGACGTGGATGTGATATATGTCGAGGGGATGGTTTCAAGCGATCCGCAAATGACTGTGCCACACCCGCGATGCTCTGAAAGAGCTTTCGTTATAGCGCCCTTAATGGATATTGACCCAGAACTTGCTCGGCGCCTGAATCCGGAAATGTCGGCCATTCTCCAACAGGCTGCAGATCTCGGGCTATCGGAGGTTTATCCAGGCGTGAGTATCTACGGCGGGCCGCTTTGCTGAGATTTAGAATTGGATTTCGAAGGGTTCATTTTTTTGAGGAGCAGCGTGAATCGGATTATTAAAGCCAAAGAATTCCAGGCCGAGTGCGAGAGCCTGCGGTTGGAAGGCAGGACAATTGGGCTGGTTCCTACTATGGGAGCGCTGCACAGTGGTCATCGGCAGCTGATAACGATGGCTCGAGAGCAGTGCGACATAGTGGCTGTTTCAATTTTTGTAAATGAGCTTCAATTCGATAATCCAGTCGACCTCGAGAAATATCCTCGCGCTATAGATAAGGATCTGGAAATAGCCAGTTCACACGGGGTTGATTTAGTATTTACTCCAGAGTCCGAGGACATGCACCCACGGCCGACACTTTTCCGAATCGAAGTTGACCGCCTGGGTGACATCCTTGAAGGTGCGTCAAGGCCGGGACATTTTGCTGGAGTCGCGACAGTCGTGGCAAAGCTGTTTACTCTCACTGGAAGATGCAAGGCGTATTTTGGCGAAAAGGATTTCCAACAACTCTCTGTTATTTCGCGCATGGTCGAAGAGATGCATTTCGCCGTTGAAATTGTTCCCGTACCCATCGTTCGGGATGCAAATGGGCTAGCGCTTTCGTCGCGGAATCTTCGCTTGGATTCGGAGCAGCTAAAGTCCGCGCTATCCTTGTCGCGGGCCCTTTTTACCGCCCGCGACGCGATAGCTGGCGGAGAGAAGGAAACAGGGAAGATAGAAGACTTGATGGTGCATGAGCTCAGGCATGAGATCCCGGGGATTGCAAAATCCAACCAGCCAGTGCTCGACTACGCTTTAGTGGTCGATCCTCTCACTCTTGTTGAGCCGGAGCGGATCGACGGGCCGGTGAGGCTGCTGGTTGCCGCACGGGTCGGCAGCGTGAGGCTGATAGATAATATTGGCGTGTAGATACGTATGTAAAGGTCTGGGCGATGCTCTTAGCAATTGATGTAGGAAATACGCAGACAGTGCTTGGGCTCTACGATCACGACAGCCTAGCAATCAGCGACGGGGCGCCCATGGGACCCAGAAAGGCCGATTTCGGGCTGAGTCACAATTTCAGGATTGCAACAGTACCCGATCGTACGGCAGATGAACATGCGCTGTTGTTCTCACAGCTGTTGGGTATGCATGGCATCGATCGGCTCAGTTCAATCTCGGGATTGGTGCTCTCCTCTACCGCGCCATCAATTACAACTGCACTTAGAGACATGGTGGATCGATGGTTCAATGTTCAACCGGTTGTAGTAGCACCAGGCATTCGCTCAGGAATGGCCATTCTCTACGATAACCCCAAAGAGGTTGGCGCCGATCGCATTGCCGATTCAGTTGCCGCCTATGACCTTTATCCAGGGCCCTGCTTGATCGTCGATTTTGGTACTGCAACCACATTTGAAGCGGTGTCGGCGAAAAAGGAATATTTGGGCGGAGCAATAGTTCCAGGAATCGAGATATCTTTAGACGCTTTGTTCAGAAGCGCCTCTGCTCTTCGCAAGGTGGAACTCATAGAACCAAGGGGCGTGATTGGCAAGTCGACGGTGGAATCCATTCAGTCAGGAGCGCTATATGGATTTGCCGAACAGGCGGACGGATTGTGCAGACGGTTCAAGGCCGAACTTGGAGAAAATACAACTGTGATCGCAACCGGTGGTTTGTCCAGCTTGATCTCCCGATTTTGTAAGGAGATCGACGTTGTGGAACCGTGGCTGACGCTTCATGGATTACGACTCATATATGAAATGAACATTCCTTCGAGAGGTTGAATTTTAGGTGTCAAACAGTTCCAACGGTGGCCAAAATGAAATATCCGACGTGCCCTATTCATTCGCTAGGACAAGTGATGCGGCACAAATACGCGAAGGTTTTGCTTATCTCGGCCAGGGAGAGAGCAGCGGCGTGGTTCACTCCGTCGCCGGGCGCATAATGCTTTTGCGGACGCAAGGCAAAATCGCTTTTGCCGAGCTGAGAGATTCTTCCGGTCATATCCAGCTATTTGCGAGCAGCGACGCGACCGAGAAATTTGAACATTTCGTCAGCCTGTCTTTGGGAACTTGGGTTGGTGTCACCGGAGAAGTAATGACTACCAGGCGTGGAGAGCTTTCGATAAAGATTCAAAAGTGGGTTGTGCTTGCCGATGCCCAAAGAGGATTTGGCGATAAATGGCACGGTGTGACCGATCCTGATACGCGATATCGCCAGCGATATGTCGATTTGTGGGCGAATCCTCAAACCAGAGAAGTATTTATTCAGCGCAGCAGGATTATTTCTGAGATGAGGCGCTATCTTGAGGCAAAGGGCTTCATGGAAGTTGAGACCCCGCTGCTGCACCCAATTGCCGGCGGAGCATTGGCAAAGCCATTCATAA
>JAJYFX010000105.1:0-3817 GCA_021785315.1 Actinomycetes bacterium
CACGGGAGGATCGGTCAGCCCAGATCAGGTAGTCCTTCCACAGATTTTGCCTTCAGGCTCGTCTGCCAATCCGACCTCGGGAGCCAAGTCATCTTCGACCACGACGACTTTGGCTAAAACATCCCCATCAGCCGGGTCCTCTTCCTCGAACAGCCTGATCACAGTCAGAGTTTTTAACGGCACTACAATTTCAGGTGCAGCCGGCAAGGTAACGGATCAGCTGGCGCAGCTTGGCTATGACGTCGTCGCTCCTTCAAATTCGACCAATCAAAGCATATCGGTCACCGAAATTTATTATTTGCCGAGCTACCAGCAGAAGGCGGATCAGCTGGCTGGAGCACTTAATTTGAGCGCATCGTCGGTAAGGCCAATGTCTTTTTCGGCGCCAATTCCTAATATCCAGCCTTCAGATCTGAATGTGGTACTTGGGACTGACAAGGCTAGTTGACGGCTACAGGTGGTATTCGAAGCTGATCGTATTGCAAAATACATCGCAACTGACCCCCGGGGACAAATTCATTAGGCTGATATCATGCCAAACTTTGACTTGGGAGCGTTTGACCCATTATCTGAGCAAAGTCTTAAAGCTTTAAGCTCGTTCGGATTTCTGAGAGCCCTGGGGATAAATCTGACGAGATTCGATGGAGAGCATCTATTCGGAGAGATTGATCTAAGTGACGAACATCGAGCGCCGAACGGCTATCTTCATGCCGGAGTCGTGGTTTCACTCGCCGATACTCTATGCGGTATCGGCTGTCAGGCACTCCTTCCTGATGGAGCGCTCACGTTCACCACAATGGAGCTGAAAACGAACTTTTTTTCTACTGCCAGGACAGGGAAAATCTATGGGGTTTCGCAAATAGTTCATGGCGGCAGGACGACCCAGGTATGGGACTGCCAGGTGACAAGCGGAGATACGCAAAGGCTAATGGCCGCGTTTCGGTGCACGCAGCTGATCGTGTATCCAAAGGCGACCATTGAATAGAGCTGGAATCATCGGGCTCGGAATGTCGGGACGCATTCTGTGACAAGAGCTTTGGTGGTGCCAGATAAATTCCGGGGGACAGCTTCAGCACCACAGATTGCGCAGTCGATGGCAGAAGTGCTGGAGGATGCGGGCTATCAGGTCGAAACCTTTCCGATGTCTGACGGTGGGGAAGGTCTGGTGGAAGTAATGGGCGGCGCCAATAGGACCCTGTTGGTAACTTCGGCCGATGGCGGAAAGGTAACCGCTGGTTACAGACTAGATGGTGACACGGCAGTCATTGAAATGGCCGCTGCCGCCGGACTTTCCTTGATGGGCGGAGCGGAGCACAACGATGCCATGTCTGGCAGCACCAGGGGTGTGGGGGAGTTGATAAAGGCCGCAGTCTTTGGAGGAGCCAAGCGGATTATCGTTGGGTGCGGCGGTTCGGCCACCACTGATGGAGGCCTAGGGGCGATAGAAGCTCTCGAACCGGTGGTTCGATTGAAGGGTGTTGATCTCGTCGCAGCGGTGGATGTGGAGATCAGGTTTTGTGAGGCAGCCATTGAATTTGCACCCCAGAAAGGCGCTACCGCTGCCGAGTCCAAGCTTCTCAAGCAGCGGCTTGAGGCTTTGGAGCAACTCTATCTGAGACGGTTTGGAGTGGATATCTCCTCGCTGAAGGGCGGCGGCGCCGCGGGTGGACTGGCAGGCGGGCTAGCTGCAATTGGAGCGCGCATCATTCCCGGATTTGATGTCGCCTCAGAAGCATTGGGACTTTATGAGGCCCTTGAAGGCGCTTCTTTGATCGTGACGGGCGAGGGATATTTGGATTCGCAGAGTTTTAATGGGAAAGTCGTCGGTCAAGTAGTCTCGATAGCCCAAGCTCACTCAATTCCATATCTTGTTGTGGTCGGAGATTTTGTCCCCGAGGTGAGAAATTCGCGCTCTGATCATTCCAAGATCTATTCGCTTGTCGAACAAGTGGGAGAAGAAAAGGCATTCACGGAAACCTTGAAGTCGGTCAAGCTCGTCCTTGCTTCGGCGCTGAGGTCGGAGAAATAATGCTCAGCGCAGTAATCCAAAGGGCACCGTTTTGTCTTCTTTCCCAGGCCTTATCAGCTGACCTGCTCCAGGGAGTTTTTCTACGTCGACGCCGGCCTTTTGGAGTATGGTAAGCAAGACCTGACTTGCCTGATATGAAAGCGCCGATAACTCCTGGTGATTATGAGTCCGCTCGCCGAGGTTGACCTCTTCGATTGCTCCGATCCCATAGCTCAAATAGCTGTCGATTAGCAGCGCCACATCGAATCCGTAGCCGATAGAGAAGGCGCTCTTTTTGGCAAGTTCAGATCGAAAGGCAACTTCACCGCTAAGCGGCTGGCCAAAACGGGCAAGTTCTGGAAAGTACAGCGAAAGCAGGGGTCTCGCAACCAGCTCCGTGACTCGGCCTCCCTGGTGGAACCTCGCATGGTTACCAGAGGTATCGTGCACCGGTCTTGAGTATGTTCCCTTGGCTAGCATGCGGTCTTCATCTTCAAAGACAAGGCACAGAGTCTCGAGCCAGCTCGGATCGAAGTTGGGGACGTCTGCGTCGAACAATGCATAGATGCTGCTCGGATATCGTCGAATGCCTTCGTGAATAGTCTCTGCTTTGCCGGTCGGCTCATCCACGCCGAGTCTGCTCAATACGGCGGCTCCGGATTCAGCGGCAAGGCGGGCAGTGTCATCGGTTGAGTGGTCGTCGACGACCACGATTTTGGCGAGACATTTTGTACCCGCGGAGTATCTTTCGGTCAGGCTGCCTACGACGTTTCCGATGGTGTGCTGTTCGTTTCTAGCTGGAATGATGACTGTGATTGAGTGTGACTCTGCAAATCTCTTAAAGCGAAGCGATCGATGCTGGTCGGAATGTCTCATCTTTCAAGGTGTAGTCGCCCTGGCATTGCTTGTCGCACGCAGTAACGGGATTATTTTCTGTGGGCTAAAAGTGGTTTGCCTTGAAGGAGTTTTCGGAAGGCGAGCTAAATTAGGTGTCGATTCAAATAATTGCGCCGATTAGCATTTAGCAGTAATTGAGACATCATCAAGAGCGGTTTAGGGACGGGCCCTATGATACCGCGGCAACCAGTACAGAGTTACCAGGTGCCAAAGCCCGATCGATGAGGAGATTTGAATGGCGTTTGTTCAATCCTTGAAGTGTCGCGAATGTCATAAGACATATCCAATCGAGGCTCTTCACGTTTGTGAGTTCTGTTTTGGGCCGCTGGAAGTTGCATATGATTACGAGGCGATTGCTGCTGACATATCTCGCGAAAAGATAGCCGGCGGACCTCCAACTATTTGGCGGTATGCGGATCTCTTGCCGGTAGACGGCACTGAATACGTTTCATTAGGCGTTGGATTTACACCGCTCGTAAAGGCGAGAAGTTTGGGGGAGAAGCTCGGGCTGCCGGATTTGTGGCTGAAGAATGACACCGTGAATCCAACTGGGTCGTTTAAAGATAGGGTGGTTTCTGTAGCTCTTTCAAAAGCGCGAGAGTTGGGACTGAAAGTTGCGGCTTGCGCCTCAACGGGCAATCTTGCGAATTCTGTTGCTGCGCATGCTGCCTGGGCTGGGATGGAATCCTTTGTTTTCATTCCGGCAAATCTTGAAAAGGCGAAGATACTTACCACCTCGATCTTTGGTGGGAACGTCATCGCAATAGAGGGGAACTACGACGACGTCAATCGTCTGTGCGCGGAGCTCGCTTCTGAACAGCCGACATGGGCATTTGTGAACGTAAATGTCAGGGCATATTATTCCGAGGGCTCTAAGACGCTGGCCTATGAAGTGGCGGAACAGCTTGGGTG
>JAJYFX010000105.1:3827-6753 GCA_021785315.1 Actinomycetes bacterium
GGGCTCCTGATCATGTGGTGGTCCCAGTGGGGTCAGGCAGCCAGCTCACCAAGATCCATAAAGGCTTCGAGGAACTATACAAGGTAGGGCTTCTCGATGAAAAGCCGCATGTCAGGATTTCCGGGGCACAGGCGGAGGGGTGTTCTCCGGTTGCAACGGCATTTTCCTCCGGACTTGATTATGTGCGTCCAGTTAAGCCGCACACGATTGCCAAGTCGTTGGCAATCGGAAATCCGGCCGATGGCTTCTATGCGCTCGACGTAGTCAGAAAGACTGGCGGCAGTTTTGGTTCGGTGACGGATGAGGAGATCATTGAAGGGATGAGTCTGCTTGCCCGTACTGAAGGCATATTTGCAGAAACTGCTGGCGGGGTCACGGTTGCGACTTTGGTCAAACTGGCCAGGGAGGGAGTTGTTAAACCCGACGAGACAGTTGTGGCCTACATTACGGGTAACGGTCTCAAGACTGTTGAAGCATTGGCGGACTCAGAGGGTCCAACTTTTGTCATCAAACCAACCTTGGAGGCATTTTCCGAGGTCTACGAGTCAATAAGGAGTAATTAATGAGTGCGACGGTCCGCGTACCTACGCAACTGCGGTCGTTAACTGGTGGAGTGGCGGAGCTGAAAATAGATGGCTCGACCGTAGGAGAAATACTCAACAAGATCGACGCCCAGCATCCAGGCTTGGGCGAGAGGATTTTTGATGAAAACGGATCGCTAAGAAGATTTGTTAATGTGTTTTTGGCCGATGAAGACGTGAGATTCCTAAATGGCTTGGAAACGCCGGTTAAAGACAACCAAGTACTGTCTATCGTCCCGGCAGTGGCGGGCGGAGCACGCTAAGATACCCCGTTTGTCCAGGTCAGATAAATTTTAGGAAATTGACCTGAAAAATCTTGGGAAATATGCCCGCGATTTGCAAATTTTCATCTATCGTGAATTTCTATTAGCACTCTACTATCGAGAGTGCTAAAAGAAGGAACCCAACGGAGGGAACCAAGGTATGGCTAAGTTGATTACATTTGATGAGCAGGCTCGCAGAGCGCTTGAAAGCGGCATGAACCAACTTGCCGACGCAGTTCGAGTGACTTTGGGCCCAAAGGGTCGAAACGTCGTTCTTGATAAGAAGTGGGGAGCTCCCACCATCACTAACGACGGAGTTTCGATCGCCAAGGAGATCGACCTTGAAGACCCGTTTGAGAGAATCGGTGCGGAGTTAGTCAAAGAAGTTGCAAAAAAGACAGATGACGTTGCGGGAGATGGTACTACAACGGCAACCGTTTTGGCTTGGTCCATGGTGCATGAAGGTCTTCGAAATGTCGCCGCCGGAGCAAACCCGATGTCCCTCAAGAAGGGGATCGAGGATGCGGTGGTAGTTGCCGTCGATGCGCTTAAATCGATCGCCAAGGAGACCGAGTCAAAGGATCAGATCGCTCAGGTTGCGTCTATCTCCGCTGCTGATCCCGAGATCGGTTCAATGATCTCTGAGGCAATTGAGAAGGTCGGCAAGGATGGCGTAATTACCGTCGAAGAGTCCAACACCTTTGGAATGGAAATGGATCTCGTTGAGGGT
Source organism: Actinomycetes bacterium (assembly GCA_021785315.1). Next base: position 5,402 of record JAJYFX010000105.1, read on the forward strand.
ATGAGGTTTGACAAGGGATATATCTCACCCTATTTCGTGAGTGATCCTGAATCAATGACTGCCACGTTAGAAGACCCATACATTCTCATCTTTGGATCTAAGATTTCCAATGTAAGGGATTTGCTGCCAATTCTCGAGAAGGTGATGCAAAGCGGCAAGCCTTTAGTGATCCTCGCCGAAGACGTGGAGGGTGAGGCACTGGCTACCCTTGTGGTGAATAAGATCCGTGGCACCTTCAAGTCGGTAGCGATAAAGGCTCCTGGCTTTGGTGAGCGTCGAAAGGCGATGCTTCAAGATATCGCGATTCTTACCGGAGGCCAGGTCATCACCGAGGAGGTGGGGCTGAAGCTGGAGTCGGTCACGCTGGACTTGCTGGGTAGGGCTCGAAAGATTGAAATAACCAAGGACGAGACCACGATCATCGAGGGGAGCGGGTCTGACGATGAGATCAAAGCCCGCGTGAATCAGATAAAGACGGAAATCGAAAACACTGATTCTGATTATGATCGCGAGAAGCTCCAAGAACGTCTAGCAAAGCTTTCCGGCGGAGTCGCCATTATTAAAGTTGGCGCTGCTACCGAAGTCGAGCTGAAGGAGAAGAAGCACCGTATCGAAGATGCGGTTTCTACCACCAAGGCCGCCATCGAAGAAGGCGTGGTTCCTGGTGGAGGCGTTGCGCTTCTCAGGGTCCAAGCAGCGATTCTTGCATTGGCTGACAAGCTTGAAGGCGATGAGGCCGTTGGTGCGCGGATTGTTGCAAAGGCAGTTGAAGAGCCTCTAAAGCAGATCGCCATCAATGCCGGGCTTGAAGGCGGAGTAGTTGTCGAAAAGGTCAAGTCTCTCAAGAACTCGTCCGAAGGCCTGAATGCCGCTACGGGCGTTTACGAGAACTTGGTCAAGGCAGGTGTTATAGACGCGGTGAAGGTCACCCGTTCAGCGTTGCAGAACGCTGCATCGATTGCCGCGTTGTTCCTGACAACCGAGGCTGTCGTAGTTGAGAAGCCTGCTGAAAAGGCGGCCGGCGTACCTTCGCCAGGGATGGAAGACTACTAGGATTTCTGGCTGGTTTTGAGGGAGGCTTTATGCCTCCCTCTTTTGCGTTTAACACCTTGGCATCCTCCTGGCGGGTAACTCCAGAGGGTTTCACTAAAACAGTGGAGAATCTCGCGTCCTTCGTCTTTGCTCGCTGAGCGCTTAGACCGAACTTACGATTGATTTTCGCTGGTTTTCCATCCCCCAACTGCCCAAATAGTTGTCAATTACCTGTAAATGTAGGCACGAGTGGCTTGACAGACCAGGATGCAGGTGATAGCATTGGCGCATGAAGCGTTGGAGTGGGGCCATGCATGTGG
>JAJYFX010000106.1 GCA_021785315.1 Actinomycetes bacterium
TCTCGTGGTGATGTTCAACAATAGGGCTTATTACAACGACTGGGAACACCAAGAAAGATTGGCCAAGCAAAGAGGGACACCGAAAGATAGAGCAAATATTGGCATGGAGATCGACGGTCCCGCGCCTGACTTTGCAGCCTTGGCAAGGTCGTTCAGCTGGTGGGCCGAAGGCCCAATTACCGATGCTGACATGGTACGGGATGCCGTACGTCGTGCTGCCGAATGGGTTACATCAACAGGGAAACCAGCTTTAGTAGATGTAGTGTGCCAACCGAAATAGATCTCCACCCAGGTACCGCCATTCTGACCCACAACAGGATGGCGGTACCATCATTTCAAGCCTGCTAGAGATACCACAAGTTCCCGTACTCTTGCTTCAGGCCGGTCCAGTCCTCCTGGGTGGCGGCATAATGCACGTGATCTTCCCAAGTTCCGTTGATTTCCAAATACTTCAGCGAAATTCCCTCAAGACGCAACTTTAGCTTTTCAGGAACCCTCCTGGAAGCAAAATTCCTGGGAATTATTGATATCTGAATCCTGTGAAGAGACGCCGTTTCGAACGCGAACTGCATCACCAGGGCAACAGCCTCAGGCATATAGCCATTTCCGGCGACATCCTCGTCAATCCAGTACCCAATGTTGGCGGTCTGGCATGGTCCCCGTTGGATAGAAGAAATATTCGTTTCCCCAATGAGCCTGTCGCCCAAAAACAAACCGAATGCATATGCGGAATCGCTCAGACGCTCGCGCTCCGCCGTAGCGCATCGTGCTCCGAAAACTCGCCGGTCATAGAGTTGGTAATTTCCAACCGATGCCCGGGGCTCCCATTTCCTCAGCCAATCATTGCAACGTGCTCTTACTTCTCTCCAAGCTTCAAAATCGTCGATTGTCAACGGTCGAAGATGAACTCGCTTTCCTTCAAGCAAATAGCGCACGTAAGCACACCTCTCAAAGCAACGGTAACCATAAACTTATTCCAGCACAAAACCTATAGGTATAATCCTAACGAACCAAGACGTTGCCAATTTGCCATAATTGGTTAGACCACCGAAAGCTGAGACCTCATTGGCGATCCGCAAAATACAAACGGACAATAACTTCACGGAAGTTGACCTTCAAAAACAGTTTGTCATTTCGCACGGACTAGCTCACCTGCCTGCCGGAACGCTATGCGGTCCGCTTGAGAAACCAAATATCGCTACCAAATGGGGCAACTTTGAGGTGCATCTGAAAGGTTCCGGTCCTTATGTGCTGCCCCAACTGATAGTAGCTTCGAACTGCAGCGACCAGCAAAATATCGCAATACCACTGAGATATTTACGCACGGACACAAATGGCTCAGAGGTTTTCGGGACGCCTGCAAGCCGCCAACGTCTTGAAGGAACACTATTTCTGATTCCGTCCCTGCAAACTTGCGCAATTGAAAAGATCACGACAAATATAATTCCAATTGGCAGCGGCCGTGCTGCCTGGGTATTGGCTCGCAATCTTTTGAAATCGCCGACTCTGATCCTCAAATCTGTCCTGAAGCACAATCGGGACTACCAATTCGAAAACTGGCCGCAGCGCTTATTTCCAAAGGACATCCTTCGAGCAGTAATCGAAGTTGCATCCAGAAATTTCCCCAATCCTGACAACCTCTACTTCGGCAGTGACCCTTCATACAGTTTCTGGACCAACAGCAGGTACGAAACGCTGATCCCACGAAAGATGATTACCTGCGAAAATACACGGTTCCCATTGCAGGCGGGCATCATTATCGACGATGGACAAAACCCCGATTCGCTGTTTTTAACCCTCAACTCCCTACTTGCCGCGGGGATCCATCGAGATGCGATCAGTCTGATCCAAGAAGACACGGCACTCGAATGGCAGCAAGGATTTGGAACGATCAATGAGGCCGACTTCCTAAATCTCAATTCTCAGTCGGAAGAGGACAGATTTCTGATCGTTTTGAGACCGGGAGATTGCGTCTCAAGGAATTTCCTGGATCTTTGCGGCATTGGCATCGACCTATCGGACACACCTCTCGCCTACTTTGATCACGACCGTCTTTCATCGAGCGGAACTTACTATCGATCCGAATTCAAACCCGACTGCAGCCCTGCCACGCTGCTCTTCCGCAACTATCTCTCCAGGGCGACAATTATACGGGTGTCGTTTGTAAATGATCTTCTCAAAAAGGTCCCGCAGTTGGCCTCGACTGGGATAGCTGGGGTGATTTACGGAGCCTCAATTGAAGCGACGCAGACTAAGGCGCAAGCTGTGGCGCATATTTCTGTACCGGCGATCCATCTGGCTGAAGAAACAGCAACTCAAACTTTGAGACAGCTCGCTGTTGAAGCACAGTCGCGGAGTCTGCTGACGGAAATCTACGCGCCGAATCTTGCCATTCAATCTTCTGAAGTCAACGGTGCGACATGGAATGCAAAAAAACCAGTATCAAACAAAATAACTATCGTGATCCCTACAAAAAATCGTGTCGACCTCCTCAAAACAGCCGTAGATTCAATTCGCACCCTTACCAGTTACCCAAACTACGAAATTGTTATAATCGATAACCTGAGCGACGAGCCAGCAACAGTCTCATATATTGAGGGGCTCGCGCGAAAAGGCGATGCCACGGTAATACCCTTCAACGAGAACTTCAATTTCGCCAAAATGCACAATCAGATCGTGCCCAACCTTTCGACCGACTACGTGCTACTACTGAATAACGATACTGAAATCTTCGATCCGTCCTGGCTTACACACTTGGTTGATCTATTCGAGCTGCCAAACATAGGAATCGTGGGAAACAAGCTTCTTTACCCCGACGGCACCATTCAGCATGCGGGTGCAGTTGGAGGCCTCAAAGGTCCTATGGCGCATCCATTGAGCGGCCATAGCGGTACGGCCGGGCATCCTCTAGTGTCATTCCCGAGAGACGTCCTGGGAGTGACAGGTGCATGTTTATTGATACCCCAACAACTATACGTCGATTGCGGCGGAATGGACGAAAAGCTGGCGGTCAGTTATAACGACATGGACCTCTGCCTATCAGTGAGAGTGAATTCACATTTGTCGGTTGTAGTTTCGAGCTCGGGTGGCGTCACCCATGCAGAATCAAAGTCGCGGGGAACAAGCTTCAGCAAGGAACATCAGAACCTGCTCAATGCCGAGGCTGACTACTTCAACAGCAAATGGTCGAAACACATCAGACCCGACCCCTTCTATAACATCAATCTATCTCTTCAGTCAGAATATTTATTGGCGTAATTTCCAATGCCAGCCTGCAGAAATAAAATTCTCGTCCGAAAGGCTGATATCTGATGCATGGCAGGACTGAGAATCACGGGTCGACTATCATCGCTGGTAAATAAAAGGGAATCAAAAGATTGATCGATTTGAAGATGCACAATCTGCCGACCGAAAGAGCCTCTAAGTGACATTATCAATATCTGCATACGATTTGGCCGCATGCAAGGTATCCTCTGAAAACGTATACTACGTTCCACCGAGAGTCCGTCTCGGCCTGGTTGAGACCGATTTTCAGGATATCTCTGAGATCGACTATTCGGCGTGGACCGAAATCCTGATATCGTTCGACGCACTTAAGCTCGAACACGCCGGTGCACCTCAACTTATATTGAATCGAATCATCGGAGAGGACCAGCAAAAAGAAAAAGCCCATGGGAAAGACAAAGAAGGGGTTCGCATCAACTCCAAGATAGTTCTATGCACCGAGCTCAGAGGAAACGAATTTGTCGCATTTATCCCCCCAGGGAAATACCATTCGATTCAGGTTGATTTTGGAAATGCAGGGGCTTCTTTTTCCAGAATAGGAGTGAATGGCAAGTCCTCCAACCGGGTACTAGGATCACGACATTTTGCTGCCTGTGCGGTACAAAGAACAGTTTCATTGGCCCGAACACCAAATCCGGAAACAGTCCGGCGGCTCAAGAAAACAGCGGGATCATTTGCATCGCTGTTGAGAGGACTCAAGGACGACCTTATCGGAGTCAAACCCGCCGAAGAAATTCCGGATGGGCCTTACACCCTTGAAGAATACGACCTCTGGTATTCCAAACATTGCTCAATCGGTGCCAAAGAAGAGGTCATCGCCGACTACTACATTTCAACTTTCTCGTATAAGCCATTAATCACGGTAGTGCTTGCGGTCCACAATCCTGATCTGGTAATGCTGGCGGCCACAGTCCATTCTGTCCTAGATCAGCTCTACGACAACTTCGAACTGGTTATTTCAGATGCCTGTTCGAATTCCGAGCAAACTTTGAACTATCTCCGGCAATTGCCTGGCCTAGATCCAAGAATCAAAGTCTTGTTCCAGAATGACAGCCCCGACATCGCAAAGGCGGCAAACGAAGCGGTCGATGTCAGCCGGGGAGACTACGTAGCCTACGTCGATCAGGATGACCTCATCAGTCGTGACGCCCTATTCTGGCTGGTCGAAAAGATAAACGAATGGCCCGATGCTGTTCTTGTCTACTCAGACGAGGACCGCATAGACACGGATAACCAATTCATCATTCCACACTTCAAGTCCGATTGGAACCAACTCCTTCTGACCAGCTGGAACTATATCGGACATTTGGTAATGGTCAGCTCGAAACTGGCCAAGATTGTTAAATGGAGAAGTGAAGCGAAGGGCTCGCACAGCTTCGACTTCATTCTGAGAGCTTCCTTGCAGATAGACGAAGCCCACATTAAGCACGTTCCGCGAATCCTTTACCACCAACGGCTTGCAAAAGATCCTCTAAACTCAGGCCTCTCCCGCACTTCAGATGACGAATCAAGCCGCTATGATGCGCTGGAGGATTTCCTCAAGTTTTGGAGCCCTGGCGCAACCGTTGACCACAACTTGCACTCGTTCCACACCCGGGTGCATTTTACGATTCCCGATCGCCTGCCCCAAGTATCTATCATCATCCCGACCCGCGATAATCCGGAAGTCCTTGAGCGATGCATAAACTCGCTCGTGAACTTTACGAAATATCCCAATTATAAGATTCACGTCATCGATAACCAATCGGCAGAATCCCGAACACTGGCACTCTTCGCAGAGTTGGAACAATCCGCCAAAGCGGTAATACACCATTACGACAAGCCGTTCAATTACTCGGATATGCACAACTGGCTTATTGCTCAACTTGACACCGAACTGGTATGCCTGTTGAATAACGACACTGAAATAGTCGAGGAATCATGGCTCGGCGAACTCATCTCCTTGGTTTCCCTGCCTGGCTTCGCTGCTGCGGGTGCAATGCTCCTCTATCCAGACAGAACAATTCAGCACGCCGGCGTTACTCTTGGCGTAGGCGGCTTGGCGGCACACATAGCAGTGGGGGACTTGCCCGATGAGCCTAACTATTATTCAAGAAATCTCATGCCACAAGAACTTTCTGCCGTCACAGCAGCGTGCCTTCTAGTTAAACGAGACGCCTACCAACAAGTAGGAGGCATGAACGCCGAAAGACTTCCAATCTCGTTCAATGACGTGGACCTATGCTTGAAGCTCCGCACGGCCAAGTACAAGATTGCCTGGACTCCGTACTCAAGACTGATTCATCATGAATCGAAAAGCCGGGGAATTGACCATGAAAATGAGTACAAGTCGCTGCGTGCTGCCGGTGAAATGAGCTACCTGGCCCTTACCTGGAGATCAGAGTTGATGAACGACCCTTATTACAATCCAAATTTCGACCTAAAGTCTGAACCTTTTGAAAAGCTGGCAAGTGTGCCAAGACTTGACCTCACACTAAAGCCGGGCGTAAAAACGTGACATTCATCATCCAAATAGATGACCGCCTGACATCATTTGATTCCATCTATTAGATTAAGTGCCCACAAACCGATGGGGTCATTGCCACCCATCAACTGCCAAGCTACATGGGCGTGGAGACATTTGACCCCATTTCTCGTCCCCCCGACGCCTCCGGAAGGTCTGATCCCTGAATAGCCCGGTGGAATTTTAGACTCTCTGAACTGCATATATCGTTCGTGGGACGCCGCAATATCATTGGCGTCGATGTTTGAGTCGGCCCACTTGACTCCCCCGCATGACTCAATTCGGGAAACTTCCTGGCGCAGTTGGCGACCAATGAGCCAATAAATGGTTGGCATCGGAGTGCCGTCTTCAAGAATAGGAGAAGTCTCCAGCACCAACGGACTGCCAGTTCCGTCAGACAGGCAAACTGACCAAGGCCCTTTCGGCTTTCTTCCCAGCAGCCTTTCTACTACCTGTTCTTCACTTTCGTCCATGAGCAAGTCAACTCTTTTTCGCGCGCGACCTATTCTTACGTCTGCGCCGACCAAGAAGGAATAACACCAATACAAGAGCGCCAAAGCCCCCCGGAATCAAGCGCTTCTTCAGTGAGCTTCCGGCCATGTTGAGCAGGTCAACCGGCTCGGCTTCCTTGTAAGCTATTTTCCTGGGACCTTCGCCAGCGACAGGTGGCGAAACCTGCGGACCGTTGTCACTAGTGGCAGTCTCCTCATCCTTCATTTCCGGCGAAACCGTTTCTTGCTTCGTTGCCGGCTTGTTGTCACTCTCTATCATCTCTTCAAGAGAGTCAACGAACTGGCCCATCAGCTTTGACGATACATCCGAAAGTACGCCCCGACCAAACTGCGCAACCCTCCCCGTGATCGCCAAATCCGTGGTGACCTTGACCTTGGTTCGCTCGCCATCTCGGCTCAGTTCGGCC
>JAJYFX010000107.1 GCA_021785315.1 Actinomycetes bacterium
ATCCTATATGATTTGAAGTTGCGGTGCTTAGCGTGAAAGTAGAAGCTGGCTTGTATACATTGTTGATTTTTGTCGTCGGCCAGGTTGTTTTCGCGATGGTCAATCCGATCAGCACGAGACCTATTGCCGCGAGCAACGCAGCAAGCCTGTGACTTCGCGATGCGTTGGGGCCATGGTACTCAGATGGATGCGCCCAAAGCCGGTCGTCCTTGGGTGGAAGGCGTTCAGGCAGATTTTCATCATCTGCCCAGTCGTCGCTCGTATCCATCTAATTAGGCTACCTAACTTATCTTTTGTGGGGTGGTCAGCAAAACCAATTAAGAGTTTCCAAGATTGCAAATGCATCTTAGGATGGTTTTGTGAATGCAGACAGTTTGAATGCTCAATCACAACTTGTACCTCCGGAAGGTGATTCCTGGATCGCTCTTTCTAAGGAGCCGTTACCGCTTAGCCTGGCGATGGAGTGGGCAGTGCATCCGCGATGCGGTGCGGTAGTGTCGTTCTCTGGGACGGTTAGGGATCACTCCGAGGGCAGGCCGGATGTTCAAATTCTCGAGTACGAGGCGTATGAAGAATTCGTCGTACCGAAATTCTTGGAAATAGTAGAGACTGCACGAAAACAGTGGTCTCAACTACACAAAGTGGTCGTTCTGCACCGTGTGGGAAAGATGACCGTGACGGAGTCCTCGGTTTTCATCGTGGTCTCAGCTGAGCATCGAGACGCAGCTTTTGAGGCTGCTAAATTCTGTATAGACGCGTTGAAAGCCTTGGCGCCAATCTGGAAGAAAGAGCAGTGGTCGGGCGGCAGTGACTGGGGATCTGATTCCCACGAGATTGTATCAATGGAGGAGTTGTAGAAGATGGCCAACCTACTTTATCTAGGAATCCCTGTAGCGATTCTGGCACTGATCGGACTGGCCATATCGCTTAAAGAGCGAAGACCGCGTCGTATTACCTCTGATATTGACGATTTCGCTAAATCGATGAACGCTCTATCTTCGTCGCGCTACTCGCGGCCAAAATCGCACACCAATAGAGGTACCGACGCTGGCTAATTTGCTCGCAATAGATCTAGGGAGCGCAAATACAGTTGTCTGCGACTTCCGTGGCGACGTTATTTTCGATGAGCCAAGTCTGGTCGCATATGACAAACGTTCCGGCAAAGTGATTGGGATCGGCAACGATGCCAAGGATGTCGTGGGAAGAGTCTCGGGCTATGTCGTGGTGGAGCGGCCGATAAAAAATGGAAGAGTTACCAGCGCCGAACTTTTGGACCATTTCATACAAGCACTTATGAAGGCGCTTTCCGTGAAGCGGCTCGCGCGCCGCAAGGTCGTTGTTTCTGTGCCTGCATCGGCCACTCTGGTCGAGTCGCGTTCACTCTTTTCGGCATTGAAAAGCGTCGGATTCAACGAGGTTGAGGGTTTCGACAGCATTCTGGCCTCTGCAATTGGGATCGGGATGGACATTTATGGGCCGGATGGAATTATGGTCGTCAACCTTGGAGCTGCCACCACCTTGAGTGGAATAGTCGCGTTTGGAGGAGTGGTTGCCGAATCCCATGCCTTTTGCGGTGGTAATGCGCTAGATCAGGCAATAATGGACTTTCTTAGGTATGGCAACAATGTGTCCATTGATGAATCGATTGCCGAGGAGATAAAACTTGCTCTGGCCAAGATAAGTGATGAGCCGCCCAAGTATTTGAGTTCCCTGATTGGAAGAGATTTGACCAGGGGAGTTCCGGTAAAGGTGGAGATTGACGAAGAAAGTGTTCGAGAGATAATTGCCGGTCCGATCAAATTGACTACAGATGTGATAATCGACAACCTCTCGCATTGCCCAGCTGAATTGGCTCAAGATCTCGTATCGGCTGGCATCATTCTCTGCGGAGGACACTCCCAGTTGCCGGGCATGTCCCGTGCGATCGAAAAATTGGTCGATTTGCCGGTGGGCGTTGTCGACGAGCCGCGATATGCAACCGCGCGAGGATTAGCGCAGCATGGGAGGGAAAGTTAGGGTTAGGCTTGGACTTCGGATCCTTCGGTTATTTCCAGAAGATCCTCTGCGATCTGTCGCGTTTGCCAGTCTCGATCCTTTGCGGCAGCTTGTAGCGCGCGCGTAACCTCTTCGCCTTCAAAGGCTGCTAATGCGACGGCGGCCCTCCTTCTGACATTGGGACGGTCGTTTAGGGCGGCAATGACTGTCTCCAGCCCGGCGCGGTCTCCTATAGCGCCAATAGACGCGACGGCCGCTTCGCGGACCAGCGCCTCCGGATGGTTTGATGCGATTTCGCATATCCTGGACAGATCGGATGTCTCTTCGCGCTCTCCGAGTGCCCATAGCGCCATCTCCACTACGAAGGGATCTGGATCCTCAAGAACTATCGAAAGTGAAAGTTTCGGATATGAGCATGCCAGTTCGCAGGCGCGCCTTCTAACTGCTGAGTCTGAGTCGCTCAGCGCATCCGATAGCATTTCATGGTTCAGCTTGTTAAGAGAGTGCAATGCGAAAAGACCGGATGCCCGGACTTTTGGGTCTGACGACACGATAGCTGCTAAGGCGGTGTCAGCGTTCCCGTCGTATGAAGCCAAGACCACGTCTAGGCGATTTAGTGTGTCAGGAGACTTAGTCTTCATGGTAGTCAATGGCCAAACCTATGAGGCGCTGGACTTTTCGGATTGGGTAGCTCGACCCGATGCCGATGAGCTGGCGAGTTTTGAAAACAAGCGATAGAAAAAGTTCAAATTAAATTTTCAGGAGCGAAGGTGAATTCAAAGAACAAGAAGAAAATCGTAATAGCATTCATTGTAGTAGTTATCTTGATTCTTTTATCGTTCGTGAATTTGCCAATCTGGGCGATTGCTCCCGGTAAAGCGCAAGAGGTTGCCGGTCTGATAAAGATTGAGGGAGCATCCAACACGCCCAAATCCGGGCATATCTTGATGACTGATGTCTCGCTTGGCCCTGTATCGTCGGTCCAATGGCTCTTTGATAAGATGAATTCCAATGTAGAGCTGGTTCCAAGCTCGGCAATATTAGGGAATACCCCACCGTCATCATTTATTCCTACGCAACTCGACGAAATGAAGCAGTCCAAACAGGCGGCCACGGTTGCTGCGCTGAGTTACTTGGGGTATGACCTAAACATTATCAACGGCGCGATCATTGCAGGAATTGCGAAGGTGTCAGTAGTTTCCTCAGTTTTTCATGTCGGTGATTTGATCACCAAGGTGAACAACACGACTGTTACTTCCGCAAGGCAGTTTGTCACTGTGATATCTAACTTCAAACCCAAAGATGCGATAAGGATCAGCTACATTCCTGCCGCACTTGTGGCAAACAGAGGATCTTCGGCCAGCGTGACCAAAACTGTATTGGTAACATTAGGCTCCCGCCCTGGCGATGCGTCTAAGCCGTATCTTGGCGTAAATATTACCGATGGCGTGAGCTATAACACTCCATTCAAGGTTGCAATATCAACTCCGGGCATCGGAGGCCCTTCGGCCGGTTTGGCGTTCACTCTCGGAATAATCGATCGGATGGAGGGCGGAGGACTGACCAAGGGCAACACTATCGCTGCCACCGGTACCATCTCTCCGAATGGTTCGGTGGGAGATGTTGGAGGGGTGCCCCAGAAGACGATAGCGGTAGAGCGTGCAGGTGCAAAGCTTTTTCTAGTACCGCCGCAGGAATACAAAGCCGCGCTATCCAAGGATACACCGGGGCTGAAAGTAGAGGCGGTGTCTACCCTGAAACAAGCGGTAGCAGATGTAGAGGCATTTGCGGCCTCTCGAAAGTAGGTTAAGTTCAAACGGATGTCAGGTGACTACTCTGGAGAGTCTTATCCGGCTTGAACGAGCTTCTTTGAAGCCCGGTCTGTCATTTCAGGCGAAAAATCTTTCTGACAGCGTTTTTATTGTCTCGAAAGTTTCGACATGTTGAACAATGGAGCAATTTCTTACATAGTCTTGTCTTTATGAGTTTTGAAGTCTCCGAGCCTGCTCAACCCAATCGCATCAATATTAGACAAATCCAGGATAAGTCCTTTTCAACGGCATGGAAGGGCTATCGCATTGATGATGTCAGGGCGTACTTGGCTCAGGTTGCATTTGAGGTCAGAGAGCTTTCGATGGAGCTCGATGCAGCCCGTGCCAGAATCCAGGAAATTGGAGAGAATGACGGGCAAAGTGGCGAGGCTTTATCTAAAGAAGTTCTAAGGGCCGAAGAGACGGCCGCCCAGATTCTCCATGATGCCAATGAAGCGGCCAAGGCGCTCCGAGATCAAGCGCGCCAGCATTTTGAAACCGTGCGCCAAAAGGCGGAGGAGGAGGCACGGGAAGTTCTAGACAATGCCCGTGCGCAGTCCAGGCGCGACAACAGCCCATCCGACGGATTCAGTTCAGCCCAGATCGACGATTCTTCCAGAAAGGAGCTTGAACAGGCACGAAGCAAGGCTGCGGAGATCATCGAAAGATCGAAAGCCGAAGGGCGGGCGATGATCGATCAGGCCAGAGATCTGAGAAACGAGATTCTTGCGGATCTAAGACAAAAACGAGCGGTGCTCGATAGTGAGATTGCTGACCTGGCGACAAGAAGGATCGAAGCTTATCAAAGTTTGACCAGGGCAGTTCAACTGATCAGTGAAGCAGGAACGATCGTCTTCTCTGGCGAACATGAAGAACAGCAAGAGCAAGAAGAATCCGGCGAGATCGAGCTATCGGCCGATGGGCCAGAAGCGGACCAGAGCACTCAATATCCGTTCAAAGAGCCAAGCGAGATAACAGTTGATTCCGAAAGTGATAAGCCCAAGTCTGCCCCAGGTGATGCAGACCGATATCAGGCTGCCGTAATCAGCTCCCAGGTCGAGATCGGCGATCACCTGGAGGAAGGAATTGTTCGGGTCTTTCACAAGGACACGGAGACTGGCGCGTCAGACAAGGAGAAAGTTCTGGATGCGGTTTCGTCGAGACGGGAATCTGAAAGCTCAACTCTCAGTCAGCACGCTGCCGCCGCTATAGAGAACTCCGCTGAAGAGGAGATGCGCTTCGAAGAGGATGCCGACGGTTCGGTCTTGTCGTCCCAGGGTCAGGTTTCAAGCCGCGCGACTTCCGAAGAGGTTGCGGCGGAGGAAGACGATCGAAAATCTGTCGCGGAAATGTCCGGGTTGGAATCAGAACAAATGCAAGCGAGCGGGTTCCACGATGACGAAATGGCCAATACAGCAGCGCAGGCAGTCGGGACCTCGGAACCCTTAGGGATTCGTCAAGAACCAAATGAGGAAATTCGTCAGGATGAATCGGAGGTTCTTGCTTCGGCCCGAAAAGTTGAATCCGGCTCGCCGCTGCATTCGGGCGGCGATGAGACGCAAAGGTCGCGCAAGGCCGACGAGATATTGGCGAGGATCAGGTCATTGCGCCTTGGGGAGCGGCCATCCGATTCGCCAATTCAAGGCGATATGGACAGCCTTTCCCCGCCGGCGGAAACCGAGCATATTTCGGCTCAATCGCACATAGAGCAGAAGGTGCCCAAGATCTTTTCTCTGTCCGATAACGAATCTGAAGATGTGAATAAGGGTGCTGAACCCAATGCCGAGATTGAGGAGGGTGACTTCCGAGGCGACGGAACCGAAGGAGTCTCTCCTGAAATAGATGCCGCCACACGGGAGCTGCTTGACGTGCGCGAAGAACTTCTAGCCCCGGTTGCAACAATGCTATTTAAAAGGATGAAGAGGCTCCTGTCGGATGAGCAAAATGATTTGCTGGACAAAGTGCGCAGAGGTTCCGGCTCGGAAGTGGAATTGGAGAAATTGCTGGACGAAAAGGAGCAGATCGATGCACTGGCTTTCGCATCGCTTGACTTTTTCGAGCAGGTCCGATTAGGTGTGGCAGGACTGTTTGTAGAAACAAATGGAAGTTCCGTCAGGCGCGATATCTCAAAGCAGGCCGTCCAATATTCGGAAGAGTTCGCTAAAGAGGTAGTGTTGCCGCTGAGGCGCCGTATCGGGGAAGCGCTGTCGGTGGATGTCACCGCCGAGGATCAGTCAACTGCCGGTGCTCTAGGCGCTATATACAGGGACGTCAGGTCAAATCGTCTTGAGCCGCTGATATCTCAGTATGCCAATACCGTGTTTTGCGCCACTGTCATGCTCGAATCAGGATATGAATCTTTTGTCTGGGCTACAGACCCGCAGGAGGTACCTTGTGCCGATTGTTTGGATAATTCCCTGGCGGGAGCCACAATGGGCGGAGAACAGTTTCCTACCGGACATTACCATCCTGGAATTCATTCTGGGTGTAGATGCCTTTTAGTGCCATTTATCGCCTAATCTCATTTCCATGAGGATTCCAGCTGATTTGCCACCACAGAGAAGACGAGTGTCCAAACGACAGTTACTTTTCTTCGTCTCGGTAATAATTTTCATCATAATTGTGCTGTCTCTTCGGAGCATCGCAGTTTTTTATACCGATTTTCTGTGGTTTTCAAGCGTCCATTTCACAGAAGTTTGGAAGGGAGTGCTGCTTGACAAGATCGGTCTGGCGGTCGTTTTCGATCTTGTCTTTTTTATTCTTGCGTTCGTCAATCTGACAGTTGCTTCGAAACTGAGTCCGCCACTGTCGGCGCTCGGACCAGGGGAAGACGAATTAGTTATCCGTTTTCG
>JAJYFX010000108.1 GCA_021785315.1 Actinomycetes bacterium
ATCTACCCAGCGGCGGAAACAACGCATCCTAGATCCAGCGCATCCATCGATCGTCCAGCACCCCCATTATGCGCTATCGCAGTGCCAGGCCAAATGAGACATGCCAAGCAGCCAACCAGGCCTGATCTGCCTCAGAGAATGCTGCCAAGAAACTCCTCCAGCAAATTACCTACCTCCTGCGGAGAGGTGAGGGTAATAAAGTGTCCGCCGCGCTCCACAAGTTCGAAACGGGACTCGAGAATTTGCTTAGCCGTTTCTTCGCTCCCTTGGTAAGGCCTTACTTGGTCCTGGCGGCCGGCGACAACCATCGTCGGGCACCGAAGCAGTGAAAGAAAGCCGCGCATGTCAGTTCTGGCGAGCACTCGATTGGCCTCTGCGAACCCAAATGGATCATTAGATAGATAGCGTCCCCGGACCTCCGAAAAAACCTTGTCATCTCTGAGTTCTGATTGATAAGACTTGTCCAAAGTCAGTTCGAGTCCCGCCCGGATTCCATTCTTCTCGGCTAAATCAGCCCTTTCATTAAGCGCCAACGCTCTTGACGGATCGACCCCGAGAGCAGGATTGCACAACGTCATTGACATCACCCTGCTTTCGAACCTCTCGTAAAACCTCAATGCCTGAAGTCCTGCAGCCGCCACAGCAACAAGATGGCAGCTGACATCACCAACGACGATCCGAACCAGCTCGGACACGTCGCTCACCAAATCATCGATTCCAAAAGAGGTCCGCACCTTCTCTGACAGCCCAAAACCCCGCTGATCAAATGACAGAACCTGAAAATGGGAAAGCAGATAGGGAACAACCTCCCTGAAACTTTCAAGACTTCCGCCGATCTCGTGGAAAAATACCACAAGGGGCTTTTCAGTTGCTCCCTCGAGTCTGTAATGGATACTCACGCCGTTTACATCTATCCAGCTCATGTCCGTTTCCCCCGGTCGCACTCGCATTAGTTGCATTCTTTGGCGTTCGTCGAATTGGAAACAAAGACACCAAAGTTCGCGATGTATGGAATTGCTGCTGCACATAAGATAGCAGCGCCACGCATGGCTACCACCTGCAGGCGTTATAGATGATTACTAAGAGTCAGCTTCGTCCATCGCATTGCGAACCCGGATTAATTTCGCCTCAAGCTCGCTCTGAAATTTCTGGAGCCCCGCCTGCTTGTCGTGGACCTTGCTCTGTAAATCGGAAAGTATGCTGACGGCTTTGGCAAGGAGCTCCTTCTTGGGTTTAGCTCCGCTATGGTATGCGATTCGAAGCTGGTCCAAGTGATCTTCGGCCGAAAGAATATCTTTGATCTCCTCAAGGTTAAATCCCATTAGAGACTGAAGGATCCGAATATGACTTACCCTAGCGATAACGTCCTCATCATATAATCGCGCGCCGCCGCGGGAATAGGCGCTGGGAGTCACTAGCCCGAACTCCTCGTAGTACCTCAAGGTCCGCTCAGAAATTCCGATCCGCTCAGCAACCACGCCTATCCGCGAAAGCGGCATATCAATATTCGAGGTTGTCATTTATATCACCTGCTTGTAAATATGGGCAAACTTTAAACGTGTCCCCGCATGAATTTATCATTAGTATGCGCGCGACATTCTCGAGTGATTCAACCAACTTTGCGCGCCAACTCAGTCTCATCTTGCATTTCATCCTCGGCCATATCCCCGTGATGATACTTACCGCCGCGAAGACCTGACGCAACAGCTGCAATAACTGTAGCAATTAGCGCAAAGTAGAACGCCTCGTCAAGTCCTTTGCCAAATGACGAAGCAATAAGCCTGGGGAAAAATTCTCTACCTGTAAGAAACGCAGCATTTGCTGCTGGCAGATGGGCCAGTGTAGGTCCCAATAGTGCCTGCACGGGATTGTAGCCTAGCAATGCTGAAAAAAGCGTTGCGGTCGGCGGAAGATGCGAAATGGCGGTTGCCGAAGCGGCCGGTACGCCTTGGCTAGTCAATCCGGTGTAAAGAGCGCTAGGCAGGCTCGCGGAAAGGCCCGAAATGATCAAAGTGAAAAAAATACCAATGGACAGCACCATTGCCGAGTTCTGAAAGGTCGAGACCATGCCGGAACCTACTCCCCGCTGATTCGGGGGAAGACTGTTCATTATGCCAGCACGGTTTGGCGAGGCAAACATTCCCATGGCTATGCCATTTAGCAGCAGCAGAAGCGCAAACCAGGTATAGGAGAAATTAATGGGAACCATGGTAAAGAGAAAAAAGCTTATTGCCGCAGCAAGCATTCCGCCAGTGGCGAAGGGTCGTGCGCCGAAACGATCCGATAAGATTCCGGACAGCGGACCAGCTATCAGAAATCCCGCGGTCAGCGGAATCATGTAGATACCAGCCCAAAGCGGCGTGCTTTCAAAGGAGTAGCCGTGCAGGGGCAGCCAAATTCCCTGCAGCCAGATTATCAAGATGAACATCAGTCCACCACGGCCAAGGGATGCGAGCAGGCTTGCAATATTGCCTGCCGCGAAAGCCCGTATTTTGAACAGCGACAACCGAAACATCGGTTCGCGAACTTTGGTTTCAATGACGGCAAACGCCACTAAAGTCAAAACCCCGAAAATCAGAACGGCAAGAACAAAGGGATTGGTCCAGCCCATCATGTGATGGCCGTAAGGCATGATCCCATAGGTAATGCCAACTAGCACTGAAATCAATCCAACTGCAAAAGTCAGATTTCCCCACCAGTCGATTCGAGCCTTAGTCTGCTCTCCCCGTTCCTCAAGTTTCCAGTATGCCCAAAGTGTACCGACTATTCCGAAGGGCACTGAAACCACAAAAATCAGATGCCAGTCAACAGGACCCAGAAGCCCGCCGACGATAAGGCCGAGGAACGACCCGGCGATACCTGCGACATTGTTGATGCCTAGCGCCAAGCCACGCTCGTCTTTTGGAAAAGCATCGGTGAGAATTGCTGTCGAGTTTGCAAACAGAAAAGCCCCGCCTATCCCCTGCAGGACCCTCATTACGATAAGCCACAGCGCGCCTGATGTCCCCTTCATCCAGGTCACAGAGAGCAGTATCGAAAAAACCGTAAAGACGACAAAGCCGAGATTGAAAACCTTTACCCGGCCAAACATATCTCCAATCCGGCCGAAGCTCACCACCAGGACCGCGGTAACCACCATAAATCCCATCATCAGCCACAATAGGTAACCGGTGTTGCTGGCAATAAGGGGATTCATATGAATTCCGCGAAAAATGTCGGGCAAAGATATCAGCATGATCGAAGTATTTATGGTGACTATCAATACGGCAAGAGTTGTATTCGACAGAGCGATCCATTTGTAGTCGATATGATGCCTACTTCTGTTTGCGGTCATCTCGGGTGTCTTGACCTTCGATTCCATTGATCAGCCTCCGCAAAAATTGACTAGTGATGTAATTATTATTTTATGTCCCTAATTATCTTACGTGAACGTTAAGGTTAACGTATAAAACTTCTCTCAATATTCCCCCTGCGAAATAAGATTCTCCAGCCCCAGGATTTAATGTGACCCTCCCCGATGCATTTTCCATGCTGAAAGTTAACGATCCCGACTCTCGAGAGGCTCAATGGCTTATCGAGGCAGATGATCTGACAACAGCCAGGCAGGGGAACCTGTCGCCAGCAAACAAAATACTTTCAAAACCCGAGCAACTCCAGACATTTGGCATCAATGGGCCAAACCCGCCCAAGCAATCAGGACCGACCTGATTGTTGCCAGGGTAAAATTTCCGATTTCCGCAAAGGACTAGCCTCCACAGCAAAAGCCGCATGCTTGGGAAAAAGCAAACGCTGTTTCAAACCGGTCAGTGGTTTCCAGGTCCGGAACTGGGCATGGAACAAAACCCCCACATCTTCGGTCGTGATAGCAACCAAACACGATCCCTCGGGATAAATGCGGCTACAACAGTTTCGGTTTAGACCCCGCTTACCGATTACTGAAAAAAATAAACCTAACGTTGCTAAGATTTGAAAATGCGGCCCACTGAAAGATCGAGAGAGAATTCCGGCGCCGCTTCAAACTTTCAGACTCTTTCGCAGCCTTGCTCCTATGCCAGCCTCACATCCCCGAAGCTCAGATATTGGGCAGAGCAAATGCGACCCTACTGGGATGAGTCCGGTTCGGGCATGGAGGTACCGGTACACCGCAAAATCTGGGAATGGGCATTCATCGCCAGTGCCCTAAACGACTGCGACATGCTGAACCCTGGAGCGAAAGGTCTCGGATTTGGAGTGGGGAAAGAGCCTCTTGTGCCGCTCCTGGCATCATTGGGCTGCAGACTCGTAGCTACTGACCAGGCCCCGGATTCCGCCGAGTTGGCGGGATGGAGTGAATCTAATCAATTTGCCAACGATATCGAAGCCCTCAACGAAAAGGGGCTTTGCGATTCCGCGCAGTTTAAAGAGCTTGTCACAGTGCGTACGGTGGACATGAGAGAGATTCCCAAAGACCTGGATGGATTCGATTTCACCTGGTCGTCGTGTGCTTTCGAACATCTGGGCAGCATAAAGGAAGGCTTGAAATTCATATTGGAACAGATGCAATGCCTTCGTATCGGAGGCATTGCAGTTCATACTACGGAGTTCAATGTGGGTTCCAACTCAGACACAGTCGCAGCGGGACCCACGGTGTTATTCCGCCGCCGCGATTTGCAGGAGCTAGCGGTAGACCTCAGCAATCAAGGCAATCTGGTCAACCTTGACTTTACGCTTGGGTCCGCCGAAGCCGACCTCCATGTCGACAGCCCACCCTGGTCAGGGCCCCATCTCAGGCTAAAACATGACGGGTACACCATCACGTCATTTGGCCTAGTCATACAAAAGGGAAAGCAAAGGCCGAGATCAGCATTCTCGAAGCTCAAACTACGGCTAAACCGACGATAACGGGCTTACCTTGCGGCAAAGGCTAAGAAACACACCTTCAGCATCCAACGTGCAGCCAGGCCAATTTTGGCGCCTTACGATGCCCGAACCGCAACCATAACAACGCAAACCAGAGTTCTCCGCGCGTCACGCCTCGCACTAACGACCTAGTTAAACCTTCCATGAGCCCTATAGTGTACGTATAATGAGTTACTCGGGTATTGACTTTCCTTTGAACCCAATTGTGGACCAGGAGAAAAGTAGAGAGACATCTTTCGGCCGATTCGGTCCCGTCGACTTTTCACAGGCACCTCTTACCGTTGCATGGGAGGTAACCCGAGCATGCCCATTACATTGCGTGCACTGCAGGGCAGAAGCCCAACCTCATCGCGATCCGAATGAATTGTCGACCAAAGAGGGTCTCGCGCTCATCGAAGACATCGCGCACATGGGCACAAAGGTGTTCGTCGTAACTGGAGGCGATCCGCTGGCGCGTGATGATATTTTCACTCTGCTTAGCAAAGCCGTCTCAACAGGTATGTATACCGGTTTCTCGCCGTCGGTCACAGGACGCCTCCGAGGCGATGCGTTTGAACGCATTTCCGAAATCGGCGTCGCAGCAATCCATCTCAGTTTGGATGGAGCAGGACCTGGCACGCATGACGCGTTCAGGGGAGTCTCCGGGCACTTTGAACGCACGATGCAGGCAATTCGCCATGCAGCCAAAGTGCCTCCCAGGCTTCAAATTGCCACAACAGTGTCTCGCCACAATTTAAATGAACTCGAAATGATAGCGAAGCTGTTGGAGGGGTTGGCGGATAGCTGGACGCTATTTTTCCTGGTCGCCACTGGACGCGCGGACGCTGCCGATATGCTGTCTCCGGAGGAAGAGGAGCAGATCCTGCGCTGGCTCGCAACGACTAAGTTTCCATTTCACGTGCGCACCGTCGAAGCTCCGCAATACCGCAGAGTAAGGGCGCAACTGGGCCTTGACGTCGTACCCGGCGTCACTGACGGGAATGGCTTCTGTTTCATTTCTCATGTCGGGAATGTCCAACCCTCAGGCTTTCTTCCGGTAACTGCCGGCAACGTACGCCAGCAACCCGCTTCCTTTTGGTACCGAAACAGTCCCTTGTTCACCTCCCTGCGCGATCCATCCCAGTTGGGCGAACCATGCGGATCATGCCAATTTTCCGCAATCTGCGGCGGCAGTCGTGCGCGTGCTTGGGCGGCGACGGGGAACCCGTTAGCGGGAGATCCTACCTGCAATTTTGGATCGGCGCGTATCGGGGTCAATACGCAAGGCCAAAAGCAGGACTAGCAATCACTGGCAACGGTTCAGCAGGCTATCCGGAAAGACGCTGTTCAGATCCTTCCCAGTCAAAACCTGCTGCCTGGTCGTAGGAACCGCTCCCTGAACCCGCTCAGTCGAATGGTGATGTCCAGTCCGGATATGCAATTGTGGCGCCCTTAGGGATATGCTAGGAGCGCTGGGGAGTTTGAAAGGAGCCAAGAATGATTCAAAGGATTGGCGTGGTTGGCTGTGGCCTAATGGGATCCGGTATCGCGGAGGTCGCTGCCCGCCGTGGGCTTGACGTCGTTGTCACGGAAGGAGACGAAGCCAATCTTGCACGTGGACGTTCGAGAATAGAAAACTCGCTGGCACGCGCTTTGAAAGCATCGAAAATCACACAAGACGAACTCGAAAGCACTCTTTCGCGAATTCGATACGACATCGATCTGGGCGCGCATTTCGATCGAGAACTTGTGGTCGAAGCCATTATCGAGA
>JAJYFX010000109.1 GCA_021785315.1 Actinomycetes bacterium
TTATCTGTTTTTGAGGGATATTACAAAGAGCCTGCACTAGCGCCACAATGAGACCCGTACGATCTTTGCCTGCGGTACAGTGGACAATTTTGTTCCTGCGGGTTGGGTCGAGAAGAATCGCGACTGCCCGCGTGAGTTCGGGACGGAATTTGGAGAGGATATCCTGATACATTTGCGCCATATCTTCATGGGTTATCTTCGTGATTTCCCTGGAGAGGATATGTTGGAGCAGTTCACCTTTGCCAAGTATTTCGACGTCGATCGGTATTTCGATGATCTGGATATTTGAAGCTGATGGAAGAACCGTTGGTGATCTTACCTTTTCGTCCATCCGGCGGAGATCAATAATATATCCAACTCCAAGCTGGTCTATAACCTTCCAGTCGGAAAGGGTCAGATTTGCAAGATTGTCGGAGCGGAAAATTCGGCCAAAGCGGAGTTGACTGTGATCCTTGGTCAGGTACCCTCCGATATCGCGGAAGTTGGTGGCTCCCTCGAGATCAATTTTACGAACGCCGATATAGACGTAATCTTCATTGTGTCTGGTACGAAAAAGTGGAACTGGGCCGACGGCCTCGGGAACCTGGAACGGCGTACCGATGGTAATCTCGCCAAGCAAAGTCCAGTCGTCTTCTTTAAGGCTGCTCACCTCGACGATGATTCGCGACGCCGGCGAGTTGGCGCTCCAGTGTGTCAGTTGCGGTTCCGCCAGCTGATAGGCAATTACGTACTGGCCATGTCCTGACCTTATCGCTATTGGGATTAAATCTGTATCTTTATTGTTCACGTTATATAAAAGCTAGTTGATGAAACGAGGGCATCGAATCGCACCAAAGTCAGCATTGGGGCGCAGTGGATGTGGCCGATCCTTTTGCAATAGCGCTTGAGCTGCTCGAATAACTGATGCTAGGGTCAGTTCCCGGGATGAGCGAGAACGGCATTTTAATGAGCTCGCGTGCTCTTACGCATACCGCTCCCTGAGCTACCTCTACTGTCGGACTACCTTCCAGAGTCGCGTTTTTGGGCATGGAGTTCATGAGCTGTGACGTAGCGGCTGCCTGCGAGGCTTGGGGATCGAGCACTATGAGTCCTTCCCCGTAGAATGCTGACCGCGAGATTTCGGTGCTGGCTGCTGCCGCGGAAAGCGATAGGGCTTGGTCGAGACCGTTGGCCTTGGTCATCGCGTCGCCGAGATCGACAAAGAATCCAGCAAGATAAACCATGATCAGTGCCACAAGCGGAGCAAGAAATATTGCCGAACCCTGCTCCCTGTCGGGATTCGGGCGTCGTTTCATGAACCTAGGCATGTCGCAACACCTCCGAGGCCGGAAGACAGCGGATCATACGGCTCTTTTTGAACTGACGACAAATTGATGGCAATACCGTGGATCCAGAAGAAATCCAAGGTTTTGTGTTCCGAAATTGCGACAGAACCGCAGCGTCCATCGTTGCTTTCTACCGAAACTGAGGTTTTCGTAGGATCGAGCGACATGTCATGGAAGGTTGTTGTCAGATCGCTTTGGGCCAGGTCCAATGGATTTTCTGCGAAGTTGTCTGCCACGATATCTCTGATAGCCGAGTGTGTTGCCAGATCAAGGCCAATTTGATATCGCTGCGCTTGAATCGCAAATACTCCAAGCGTTCCAATTGTGGTGAGCGAGATTGCAATCACTGCCAGAACAAAGAGATTCTCGACGACCCCGTCTTCGTATTTCGCGACGAGCTTGAGCACCGATTTCACTCGTCACGCCTCCAATCGAGCCGTTGCTGCTGCTGACAGGG
The DNA here is from genome assembly GCA_021785315.1 of Actinomycetes bacterium. The sequence continues at coordinate 1,783 of JAJYFX010000109.1, forward strand.
TGTAGGGACCGGCGTTTAGCCCCGGCCAAATTGAGACAGAATAGCCGTTGAGCTGAATTTGGAAGGTAAGGAGATTCGAACTCTGCGAAAGCGAAAAGCTCAAGTTATTCTTGTAGCTGGGCAGGAGATCTTCAATTCTTTTTTCCAGTTCATTTTGTGTATTTGGATTTGCCGATCCGCTGGCGACTGTGAGCCTGCGAACCGAGTCCGCTGCGAGAGCATCGAGCCGTTGCGTCAATATTATTGTTTCGGCCAATTTTGCGGCGGCCATGAGAGAAACGGCAATGAACACAAGGCCGATTAACGCTCCGATCATGCCACTTCCCAGCTTCGCTTCGGTTCGCAGGGTGATCATCTTCCTAGTTGCCTAGCTGCGCAACTTGGGCGTTGATCATTGAGGTTGCAGTGTTCATGGTGTCCCTAAAGGCGAACCACATGGCCACCCCGAGAGCGGAGAAGATGACGACGGCAACAGCCGAGGAAACAACTCCTTCGCCGCGTTCATCGGAGGGATGGAAGCCCCTGTTTATCAGAGACGAAAAAGCCGCGAAGGCATTAAACAAGACGTAGATCATTTTTCTCCTTGGGAGAAATTCGTAGTGAATAATCGGGGGGAATTTGATTAGCCGACGAGTGACCGCAGGGTTGCCTCCAGGGGAATGGCGATGAAGATCATTCCAGGCACCAATACGGCAATTGTGACGGGGATCCATACCAGCTGATTTCGCCTCTCGATGGTTGCTATCAGGCTGAATCTCTGTTCGCTCCTTAGCTGTTGCACCAGCCCAGCCATCAGTGTCAGGGTTTCCGAGGTAGTCGTCTTGGCAATCAAAAGATCTGTGAGGCGCCTTTTGATAGGGTCGTCGAATTCTTCAATCCAGAATTCAGCTGCGGTTTCAAGGTCGAGGCCTGATTTGACCAGGTTTTGGAAATTGAGGACGTCCCGGTTGCCAATGCCCTCAGCGCTTGTCAGCGAGGTTTGCACAGAGCTGCCATTGATGACTTTCAGATAAATCTGTTTAAGCAGGTCGATTCCTGACAAATCAAGCTTTTCGGACCGGTGCTTTTTTCGATGATCGATGACGGATCTCTCGATCAGCGCCGTTGCAGCGAGCCCCGCCATGGCACCTATGAGTACGGTTGGAAGAATTGCATGAAAGGACGCCAAGGTGACAGCACATGCCGAACCGAAAAGTGCGGATGCCCCAAACACTGATTTTCTCACAAGTCCAATTGAAGAGGCATTTCGTACACTCGCACGGAACTGGCCCGCTGGAATTCCGACTGGGGAGATCAAGGCCAACCCAGACGCGGCAAGAATTATTGAAAGGAAGAATTGGGGGGCGGTCATGTCACCTCTTGTGGTTCGTGGTTCGTATTCGGCATCACTTGGGTTGGCCAAGCCGGGAAGTGCATCAATTTAGTGGACCAATACCAGCATGTTGCAAGCAGGAGCAAAGCTGCCAGAATCTGGCTGATGGAGGCGGCGGTCAAGAATGGTTTTACCGAGCCTGCAAATGATAGTCCAGCCAGCGCCATACCTGCCGGAATGACCAGAATGAATATCCTGGCAGTTCGAACACCTGACAAACGGGAGTTAGTCTCTTGCTTGAGTTCATTTCTTGAACGAACAGTTCCCGATATGGCGGACAGCTGATTTTGTATTTGCGAACTGGTTGATCCGAGGGTGGCGCAAAGGGCATTGCAGATATAGTTGGTTACTTCCTCGTTGTCTCCGGCAAGCCAGACTGTTTTTAAGGCTTTTTCAAGATTTCCCGAGTTTTCAAATTCCCGTCGGCCACGTTGGATAAGTTCACTTAGAAAAGGCGAGGCGACGCTGGTTTGCTCGAATATCACGTAAGGGAGTGACCGGGATGAGGTGAGCATTTTGGCTCTGGTCTGTTCCAAGTAAGTTGGCCATGATTCGGCGAGTTCCAGAGCCCTTCGTCTTCGGATTTGTTTCCTGCGCAGACCGGCGCAAAGTGCTGCCGCGAAGCCAAAGAGCAAAGCCATGTACCATATGAGACCCGCAATCCAAATGCTGATAGCAGCTGCGGCTGCCAATAAAGCCAAGGATATAGGAGTTGGCTTTCCGTAATTGGTTCCGACGACAAATCCGTAGATGTCCTGCACGGCTTGGAGCGAAGTCTCGGCTACCGCCGCCAAAGCTGGCCGCATTGGTTTTTGGAGGCCTTGTTTCTTGCGCCTAAGTACCGGGGCAATCAAGATCGCTCCAATTGTCATGAGAATTAGTGCTCTCATAGCACCGCCTCCTCCAGGTCCAATGACGAGTGGAATCGGGGGTCCATCCGAATGAGGGCGTCTGCAAGCTCCTTTTGCACTTTGAGGTGACTCAGTTTGAGCGGATTATGCCCGGAGAATTTGAGGCGCCATTCAACATGATCGAGCATGAATATTTCTGTCGCAACAAAGCCGAAATCCAGATCTTTGGAGCTTTCCTCGATGGCGAGGACTTCTTCAACGACAACGGAGGTACCCACTCTTTTGAGCTGAACCACCAAGTCGACAGAATTGGCAATGATCTGATTTACTGCCCAGATGGGCACGCCGCCGTCGAGCGACAGCTGTACCAGCAGGCGCATTCTTGCCAGGGCATCTTTGCAGTTTGAACCATGTATCGTGCTCATCCCTTGGATTCCGGTCGAGAGAGCAAGAAGCAACGGAAGGCTTTCGTCGTCGCGGACCTCTCCCAAAATCAAGACATCGGAACTCATTCGCAGGCTTGCCTTGACAAGGGTCCTTAGTGGAATTTCCAAACGGCCGGGTCTGTCGGTCCGCGTATGCAGCTGAACTCGATCGGGTTTTGAAATGTTGATCTCGGGCGTCTCTTCAATTATCACAACTCTTTTGGAATCCGGAAGCGCATCCGCGAGGGCATTGAGAAGGGTGGTTTTGCCGGCGCCGGGTGCTCCCGAAATCAGTATCGTCGCCCCGGATGCAACTGCCCTGTATAGGAAGTCGCCGGCCTGGGGTGAAAGAGATCCAATACTTACGAAATCTTCGATGTTGTTCAGCGAGTTCTTGGCGAACTTTCTTATTGAAACCGCGAAGGAGAAGTTCTGTGTTAGTTCGGGATGAACTATATGGATGCGCGTTCCGTCAGGAAGTTGGGCATCCTGTACTCCAAGCGACGGATCCAGTTGGCGGGTGCTCCCGACAGAGGTCTCGAGCATTCGCGCCAGTACCCGTTCTAGATGCTGGTCGTCATGGAACGTTTCATTATGACGCCGCGGGAGCGCATCGTGGGACTTGACAAAAATATCTTTTGATCCATTGATTGATATTTCCCAGACATTCGCGTCTTCGAGCAGTGGTTCGATGGGCCCGAAGCCGGTTAGGTTTCTCAACACCAGTTCACTGAAGCGAACGGTGTCGTTTATGAGCCTTGACGGATGAGACTGGTTCCATCTGTCAATTAGGACGGCCAGTTCGGTTCGGGCGATCTTGAGGGATGCCCGCGTGTTCAAGTCAGCCTCGGATTTGCGCAGGAATTCGAGAAGCTGCCGCTCTATCAGTGCTGATGCGCCAGGAGGTTCAGCCGAAGCTTGACCATTGAGAGTGTTCAATCGATGACCCGAAATAATTTGCCAGCAGTACGAACCATACTGCTGTAGTTGTTCTTTCGGAGGAGGCAGCAACAAGCTACCAACGCTAGAGTTGAGAATCAAGACCTTCTTTGGTTTTTTCCGGGCCTTTTACCATCGAGCGCGCCTGCAGTCGGGCTTGTTTTCGATCGGCTCCATTTTGAGCTGAGGGCCCTCGGGGTTTTCTCGGGTTTGGATCGGTTGCCGGCACTTGCGGCATAGCCGAAGAATAAGTTGCAGAAGTATACGATCTCGGTTAGGACTTCTAGGGGGTTGTTATGAGTGGAATCGTGCCGGAGGACCCAAGAATTGAGGTCGGGCTTCCTCCGCTCGGGACGCTAAAGACCATTCAATACCTGACTGATGAACTTGTTAGGGTGATCGCGCCTAATCCCTCTCCTAACACGCTCGACGGAACCAACACTTATCTAGTTCTGGATCGCGCCGGGGGAACCGCGTTAATCACTGATCCGGGTCCTGTTTCAGATACGCATTTCGCAAACGTGAAAAGCGTGCTGGACGAAGCGAAAGTAGAGGCGGTTGGTATCTTTCTTACGCACCACCATCTCGACCACAGTGAGACCGCAAGATTGTGGTCCCAAAATCTTGGTGTCGGTGTGAGCGCATTTCTGGAGCGCCTTGTCTTTGGCGCTGGCCGGGCCTTGAGCGATGATGATGTCTTTGAACTCGGCAACAAGGAGATCAAAGTTGTCGCAACGCCCGGCCACGTGCACGATCACTTGGCGTTCCAGATGGATACCGGACACCTCCTTGCCGGGGACCATATGTTGGGCCGATCGACTTCGGTTATTGCGCATCCCGATGGCGACTTGGAAAAGTATCTCTCTTCGCTCGTGAGGGTGAAGGAGCTTGGAAGCCAGATTATTTTACCCGGACACGGTCCGGAGATTTCAAAAGAGCTCTCTTCGGGCGTCATCGAATACTACATTGCGCATCGCCACTACCGCCTCGCGCAGATCGTCTCGATTCTCGATACGGAGGTCCCGCTTCACGTAGACGACCTGACGAGGAAGATTTACGGCCCCGAACTGCCTGAAACTCTTTTCACGCCGGCGAAGCAGTCAACCAGGGCTGCGTTGACGTACCTGGTTCGAATGGACGTGATCGAGGTTGACGAAGACGATCGCTACAGCCTTATTTGACCGGAGGCCCAACGACTGGGTGTCCATGACCAGCGGGTTGTTCCGAACTGGCGTTTTGTGCCGAGGGAGTTTCGAGTGAGAAGA
>JAJYFX010000110.1 GCA_021785315.1 Actinomycetes bacterium
GCGAGTTCATCTTCGGCCGTTGACGATCGACGATTTTGAAGCTTGGAGAGAAGTAAGAGCACGTTGCAATGATTGGCTGAGGAAATGGGAGCCCCGGGCATCGGTTGGCAATTACCAGCTCTATGATCGGCGAGTTTTTGGAGCACGTTGCGCAACGGCGGAGCGCGAGCGTCTGAGCGATTCTGCATATGCATTCGGTTTGTTTTTGGGCGACAGGCTCATCGGGGAAACCAATATCTCTTCTATACAGCGGGGACCATGCCAGACCGCCAACATTGGGTACTGGATTGACGAGGATGTCGCTGGAAATGGCTATATGCCTGAGGCCGTAGCTCTGGTAATGCAGTTCGCGTTCGAAACGGCGTCTCTTCATAGGATTCAGATATCAATAATTCCCAGGAATTTTGCTTCTAGGCGGGTTCCTGAAAAGCTAAAGTTACGCCTCGAAGGAATTTCTCTGAAGTATTTGGAAATCAACGGAAACTGGGAAGACCATGTGCACTATGCCGCCACTCAGGAAGATTGGTCCGGTCTGAAGCAAGAGTACGGGAACTTGCGCTATCTCTAGCGGGCTTGAAATGATGGTACCGCCATCCTGTTGTGGGTCAGAATGGCGGTACCTGGGTGGAGATCTATTTAGGTTGGCACACTACATCTACCAGAGCCGGCTTGCCTGTTGATGTAACCCATTCGGCAGCACGGCGTACGGCATCCCCAACCATGTCAGCATCGGTAATTGGACCTTCGGCCCACCAGCTGAACGACCTTGCCAAGGCTGCAAAGTCCGGCGCGGGACCGTCGATCTCCATGCCGATATTTGCTCTGTCTTTCGGCGTCCCTCTTTGCTTGGCCAATCTTTCTTGGTGTTCCCAGTCGTTGTAATAAGCTCTGTTGTTGAACATAACCACGAGAAGAGGAAGGTCGTACTTGGCTGCAACCCATAGCGCGCCTGCGTCGAACATCAGGTCGCCATCTGGCTGCAGGTCGACAACCAGTCTCCCTGTCCCTTTGTGTGCTAGCGCAACTCCAAGCGATATTCCTATCTGCGTTGCGGTTCCTAGATGCACGCCAGGATGGCGGTAAGGTTTGTCAAAATCCCAGATCCTCTTAGCCCAATTGGCAACCGTATTTGCGGTCAAGACCCAGTCGAATTCCCGAACTACCTCCCATACTTCTGACGCCAATCGCGAGGTTGATACAGGCGACATGGCTGACGCGTTCTTTGCTTCCGCCCGCCACTTATCCCAGACTGCGTTGTGCATTTCGGTAAGTGCCGCTTTGTAGCTTTCGCGCCTTGCTGTCATCGCTTTTGTGTCGTTTGCAACTATGGTCCTGCAAGCTTCAACGAGCAAAGGCAGAGCAACCGAACTGTCAGCAGTCACTTGAGTATCGACTGGAATCAGCTCGGCGTAGTCTTCGCTCCATGAGGATAAACCTAGGTCGTTGAATCCCAGGTCCAGAATCGTCGCATCCGTCGGAATCCTAGACACGACTGTCCTCGTGGTTGATTCAAGTTTTTGGGTAGCTTTGCCCATGTCCTTGACGTCCAAAAAGAATAGGCAGTCCGTTTGCTCCAATGCCCCGCTGTCGGTCGATTCGAGCGGATGCTGGTTTGGAAACGAAAGTCGGATTCCAGTATCTATAATCCCTATGCCGACCATTTCAGCAAGCTCAACTAACTGGTAGAAAGCCTTTGGGTCTCTCCCTGCATGTCCAACAATCATTACCGGCCTGTTTGCTGCGCATAGCTTTTCAGCGAGAATCCCGAGCTGGGTCGGGTCCGGTCCCAAGGGAGAAGGTACCTTTGATAACTTTTCCAGCCCTGAGATATCGATCGGCTGGTCGATCTGAGTTTCTTGCAAGCCGGCGTCTAGCGCTACATACACCGGGCCGGCAGGTTCGCTAACGGCAATTCGGTGCGCTCGCGCCATGATGCCGGGAACCGAAGCTATGCTCCTCGGCTCATGGTCCCATTTGGTGTAGGCTCTCACCGCTTCGCCTTGAACATTTGCGGAGTGGATCCAATCGATATTTGGACGGCGGTGGTCATGGACGAAGGGCCCGGAGCCTCCCATGATCATCACCGGCACTCTGTCTATATATGCGTAATAGATCCCCATGGTGCCGTGAAGCAATCCGACGAGGTCATGAAGTATGACTGCCATTGGCTCCCCGGACGCTTTTGCGTAACCGTGCGCTAGAGCTACAGCGATCTTTTCGTGAGGGCATTCGATCATTTCGACGTCGTTGCCGCAATAATTAACAAGGGAATCATGCAGACCACGAAAGGATGAGCCTGGGTTCAACGAAACATATTTATAGCCAAGTCCCCGAACGACTTCCGCCATAACGTCTGAACCCCAGGTGTGGGAGTCATAGGGAGCGTACTTCATCGGACCTCCAGAAGGATTGATTTTTTATACGTACAAAACTGTGAACGAAAGGACTATATCAAGAAAATCCGATCGTGACCATCAAAATGGTAATATGGTTATTTTTTTCAACAGTTTTAGAGACTAGATATGTTCATCAAGGAAATCCTTATTACCGGCAGGTAAATTGGGTCAACCACGCGCGAGACGATAATACCACAGACAGTGGTCAGGATAAATTGAATGGCGCGAAAAGTAGCAAAGGAGAATCAATAAGGAAATTATTTAAAAATATTTATCGGAAATCTGAAGCGGAGTTTGCCTAAAATGCCGGGCCCCTTGGTCAATTAGTACGGACAAGTTAGGCCTACATTGGAGATTGCTCATCAGCGCAGGTGGAAGACGATTACAATCATATAAAGGAATAAGGGTAATACCTCAAGCCTTCACTGCCATGATCGAAGTGGTAGCTTTGGGCTAGATTTTTCTGGGAAACAAGGCATTAATTTTGGGGTCTTTTCGCTCGAGACGCCGGCGAGAGTTATTGACGCTGGCGGAACCGATATATAGACTCCGTCATAATCGTAATTGGCGCAGATTGATTTTTCCGGATCGCGCCTTCAAACCCGGGGGGGATATCAGATGCATCTTCGCAATGCCATAGGCGCAGCAGTCGTGAGTTCCACGATATTAGCTGCATGTGGCTCAAGTACCTCTGCATCGAGTACTGTCACGACCGCAGCTTCGTCATCGTCTACCTCAGCGGCGTCGTCTAGTCCACCGAACATACCTAACAATCCGTTTGCCGGTAAGACTATACGACTTATATCCTCTGGATCAGCAGGATCAACGCACGATCTTGCCCTCAGAGCGGCTGCGCCGTACCTAGCGAAGTATCTTCACGCTACAACCGACGTTGTCGATATGCCGGGAGGTGGCCAACTTAAGGCATGGAACTATGTCGCAGCGGCAACTCCTGACGGTCTGACCTTCGGAACAAGCGATATACAGGGTCTGCTGGGCAACAGATGGGAAAAAGTCCCGAATGAGACACCAAATATCCAGGATCTAACCTATCTAGGCTTTGTTGGCGGTGGTGTCGGAGGAGGCGCCAAGGTGTTGTACAGCGTCAACACTAATGCAGCTCCATTGACGAACATTTTCACCTTGGTGAAAGATCACACCATCCCAGTTAAATATCTTGGATCGGTCGGTGACGTTTCAGTCCCGCTTCTGACAAAGATCTACAACATTCCTGAGGTTTCCTTGACGTCATACAAAGACTCGCTGGCTCAGCTGCAAGGTATCATGCGCGGAGACGGTCAGATTTGTAACAAGACCTGGGGTGGATCATGGGCTGCCTATGTGACTTCGGGCAAGGGTAAAGTTCTGCTTGAGTGGTCGATGAGGCCCTCGTGGTCGATTGACCCCAACGTGCCCACCCTTGCAACTTTGATGAAGAAGGATCCACCAGCAACAGCTGCGGATAAGGCCGCTCTCGAGGCCAACGCCAGTGCTCTTGACGCCGGTATGGCTCTCATGGGCCCTGCTGGGATCCCTGCAGACAAAGTCGCGATTCTTCAGGCCGCAGTGAAATGGACGGTAGAGCAGCCCGGATTTATAGCTCAGTCGACAAAGAGCAAGCTATCGACGACTTATGAGAGTCCAGCGCAAGAAATCGCAGCGATCAAAGCTGGCATCGATCCAACTACGGTAGCCGCAATTAGGAAATACCTGCCGATAAGCACTGGAGTTGCTTCATGAGTCTTGTTAGTCATTGGGCGATACAAGGCGGGGGACGCAACGAATGAACTACATCCATTCATTAATAAGTGGATTTGGTAATTTCGGAAGCTTGTCTACTATTGCCATATTGCTTGGTGGAACACTCTTGGGAGTGATCGTCGGGGTAATTCCCGGGCTAGGCGGCATAATAGTCCTTGTCGTCTTGCTGCCCTTCCTCTATAACATGAATCCGGTTGTCGGGCTGGCCTTGCTCCTTGCGGCGCATTCGGCAATTTATTATGCGGCATCGACAACCGCGATTCTTATCAATACTCCGGGGGCTCCAGAGTCTGCCGCCACCTGTTTCGACGGTTATCCCATGACCCAGAAAGGGGAGGTTGGCAGGGCTCTTGGCATCTCGGCGGTATCAACGACATACGGAGGGCTGTTTGGCGCCGTGGCGCTGTTAGTCGCGATTCCGCTAATGGTGAGATTGGTGAACGTTTTCCATCCGCCAGAATACTTTTTCCTGACAATTTTGGCAGTAGTTCTTATCGGCCAGCTGCAGTCAGGTTCGCCAACTAAAGGGATAATTTCCGGGCTGCTTGGTTTTCTCCTATCATTTGTAGGAGCTGCCGCAAGTACCGGAACTCTGAGGTACACGTTTGGTGCGCTTGGTCTATATGACGGTCTCAATATCGCTGCCGTTGCGATAGGTCTCTTCGCGATTTCAGAGATGTTCGTACTCTTCGGATCGAAAAAGGGCGTTTCTTTATCTGGCAAGATCCACCTATCTAGACAGGAAGTCTGGGGAAGCGTCGGAGTTGGCATGCGTGAGGTGTTTACTCACAAGTGGCTGGCGACAAAGGCGGCATTCCTTGGAGTCATGTGTGGTGTCATTCCAGGAATTGGATCGACCGCGGCTAACTTTTTGTCTTACGGATACGCCATGAGATCTTCGAAGACGCCGGAGCTATATGGCACTGGCATACCAGAAGGCATAATTGCTCCCGAATCTTCGTCTATCTCGAAAGAGGCCGGATCTCTGATTCCGACCGTGGCATTGGGAATCCCAAATGGCCCAGCGATGGCTATCTTATTGGCGGCATTTTCGATACTGGGTCTGCAGCCCGGACCCTCGATGTTGAGCAATCATCTTCCTCTAGTTTTCTGGATGGTAGCAGTCATCGCTGTATCGAGCATTCTGGCCAGCGTGGTTGGTCTTGGCTTGGCGCCTATATTGGCACAAATTACCGTTATACCCGGAAGAGTACTTGTACCATTTGTTCTGGTCATAGCTTCAATTGGTGCTTTCGCGTCTACTACTGAGCTTTTGCAGGTAGTGGTAATGATGATCATGGGCGGACTTGGCCTCGTGATGCGTCGATTCCATTATTCATTGCCCGCCGTCATTGTGGGTGTGGTGCTGGGTTCGGTTGCAGAGAATAATTTAGTTCTGACTCTCAAAATCTATCAATGGCGCTTTATTGAGCGTCCGCTGAGCGACATAATCGTTTTGGGGGTCATTGCGATAATTGTTTTCGGGATCAGGAAGACTCGAAGGACAAGAGAATCCGCTTCTGCATCTCCGGTTGAGAAAGCCTCAGACGTTGCACCTGTTTCGAAGGGCGAGTTGATTTTGGACTTCGCATGGGTGATTGGCTCCGCAATATATGTATTTATAGGAGCTCGTTACCCATCTCCAGCAAGTACTGGACCTGTTTACCTTGGAGGAGTCGTATTCTTAGTTGGCGTGTTCCAGCTAGTAGGTGCTTTTGTGCCCAGGCTACGAAGAGTTACACACGGTGGCGGCACTACAGTTCGTCCTGGGCCGGACAGAGCGACCGATAATGGGGAAGCGCTGTCTTCGCCTGGTGCAAGTTCTGCTGGCAAGGTTCCCCAAGGGCTTATCGGCACGGCGATTATGGTCGAAGAGGCGGAGGAAGCATCCCCGCAAGGCGTGAAGGTGCCTACAAAGGCGAATGCAAAAAGCGAGGGCATCGCCATTCTGTTGGCGGTTGTTCTCATTGGCGCCGTTTACCTGATTGGCTTCGAGTTCGCTGCACCATTGTGGACTCTTGGATACTTCTTGTTCATTCGCCGCTGGAAAATCCCCACTTCGGTTTTGGCAGCTGTGGGCATATTCGTGGTGTACTTTTTAGTTTCACATCTCCTGACTGGGGTGGTATTCCCGACAGGAATTATTTAGGAGCTTTTTGCTCTTGGATGTAGCATCGTGCTTCAATTGATTTTGGGTTAAGAGAGGGGCCACGCTGGTTAGGTTTGACTATTCAGCAGGGCCCCTCTTGATTCGTTCATTGGTATGGCTTCATTAGTCGTCGTTATCGATGGCCCTGTAGCCTCCCTCGTACCTGAACTCGAGCGTAAACCTTCTTCTGGTTACTCCCATGTTTAACATCCCTTTCGTCGCC
>JAJYFX010000111.1 GCA_021785315.1 Actinomycetes bacterium
GCGATTCTTATAAATTCGCCGGGGGCCCCGGAGTGCGCTGCGACCACTTTGGATGGCTATCCGATGTCTCAAAAGAATCGGGCGGCTGAGGCGTTGGGCATTTCGGCAATGGCAACCGCCTTGGGCGGTGTCTGCGGAGTCATTGGCCTAGTTGCATTGATCCCTGCAATGGGGGCGATCATCACAGTGCTCAAGCCCGCTTCCTATATGCTTCTCGCGGCCTTCGCCATCATCTTGATTGGCAAGCTTCAGTCGGCTTCGGTCACAAAAGGCATTCTGTCTGGACTTTGGGGAATGATGATCTCCTTTGTTGGGTATGACCCGAGCACTGGACTCCAGAGATTCGGGTATGGCCAGCTCAGCTTGTATAACGGGGTCAGCATTGTCGCGGTAGCGCTCGGGCTCTTCGCTTTCGGTCGAATGTTTTATCTGTACGGTACCAACCGGGCGATCTCTGAGGTCGGGCCGACCGTCATCGGAGAGCGAATCGGAGGCAAGGTATTATCCGGAGTCATGGACGTGTTGCGCCGTCCGATACAGGTGCTCAGAGCGAGCATTGTTGGGTTCATTGCCGGCTTGATTCCTGGAGTTGGCGGCGTGGCGGCAAACTTTGTCTCCTACGCGCAGGCAAGGGCGACATCGAAGCGCAAGCATGAGTTCGGAACCGGTATACCCGAAGGTGTCATTGCTCCCGAGGCTTCCAATCTCGCAAAAGAAGCAGCCTCGTACGTCCCGCTTATCGCATTGGGGATACCAGGTACAGTTGGATCGGCGGTTATCCTCAGCGCCTTTACCATTCTTGGACTTGCACCTGGGCCGTCAATGGTTTCCACGCACGAGCCTGTCATATATCTGATTGCCGCGGTGTTGTTGATCACGGGCTTTCTAGCGAGCGGCCTGGGAATCTCTGTCGCACGCCACCTGGCTCTGATAACCACTGTTCGCGGTGCACTCATGTCGCCATACGTCATCGTTCTGGGAATTGTCGGGGCGTGGGCAGCAACCACAAACTTCATACAGCTTGACATTTTGGTAGGAATTGGCGTAGTCGGCCTTGTGATGATGCGTCTGGGGTATTCCTTGCCGGCTGCCATTATCGGGTTCTTGCTCGGTTCGGTTTTCGAGCACAACCTGACTCTTACAGAACAAGTTTCCGGCTGGAATTTCCTGAAACAGCCTCTTCCTGATTTTCTTCTTGCACTTGTTATCTTGAGCGTATTCAGCACTCCGTTGTTCCGGGCGTTGAAAAAGCTTCGTGGCAAAGGAGCCGCGGTGGAAGCGTCAGAAATACGTATCGACGAGAACCGAGAGCTGGTTTCGGTGGCCGCCGGATCAGTTGGTTCGACCTATGGCAGCATGACAGAGTCAAGTAATCAATCGGGCGATGCTCGTTCCGCTCCTTTCTTCAAGAGACCCGGTTCCTATTTTGAGCTAGTGGTAGACGCAGTCTGGGTTGTAGGAAGCGCAGTTTACTGGGCTACGGCCATCGGCTATCCATCGGTATCACGTACGGTCCCAATCATCGTCTCCAGCGTGGCGTTCGTGATCGGGCTTATTCAGTTCATGTCGAACTTCATTGTGCGGCTCCAGAGAATCACCCACGGCAAAAAGAAGAATGAGGGCGGCCACGAGGTCGGCAAAGTGGTAGTGGCCAATGTCGTGACTGGCAACCGAAGGGAATACAAGAGGGAAATTGCCATCATTGCCTGGACGGTAATGATGTTGGTGGGGATTTGGCTTGTCGGCCTGCTTATCGCGGTGCCGCTTGGAGTATTGGCATACTTCCTGATACTCGATCGCGGCAGCTGGCGCAGAGCAGTCATTTCCGCGGTGGCCATATACATCGTAATTTACGTGGTTTTCGTGAGGCTTTTGGCGACCCAGGTGCCTCACGGAATTGTCTGAGTTTTATAAGGCCAGACAGATAAAAGGTGAGTAGGGGTATTTTGCATCAGTTAATAGCGGCATTGATTTATCGAAGTAAAACCTATACAGGGGGATAAGCATATGAAAATAAAAGCAAAGTTAATTCGCTCTCTAGTGGTCGCGGGAGTTCTTGGCGGAGCGCTCGCTGCTTGTGGCAGTTCGTCTTCCGCCAGTTCCAGCTCCACTACTTCTGGAAGCAGCGGAGCTACGACGACAACCGGGGCATCTGCTGCGTCGTTCTTCAAGGGCAAGACTATGACTTTCATAGTTCCATTTGGTGCTGCGGGTGGCTACGAACAATGGGCGCTTACCCTGAAGCCATACCTGATCAAGTACCTCGGCCTAGCGGCGCTCAATATCGTCAATGACACTGGTGGTGGCGGCACGGTTGGCACAAACGACCTGTACGCGGCCAAGGCCGACGGGCTTACAATCGGCGACACCGATGCGACCGGTGACGTATTGAACCAAATTCTCAAGGTGCAAGGCCTCAAATACGACACTTCGAAGTTCAGCTGGATAGGAAGGCCTGACACGGCCGCTCAGGTTGGGGTGGCGCTCGCATCTTCAGGGTTGACTTCGATGAAGCAACTTGTGACCGCTTACGGGCCTGGAAGTTCCAAGACGCTTGTGGCGCTTGCTGCAGGCCAAGGCGGTGCTCCATATATTGGCGAGCGAATTTTGTTCAACATGCTGAAGGTCCATTACCGACAGATCAGCACCTTCCAGGGTAGCAGTGCTGCAAAGGTGGGACTCCTAAGCGGTGACGGAAGCTTCCTCGAAATTGGATACTCTTCGATGCTGCCTCTTATTACAAGCAAGAAGGTAAATCCGCTCTACGTGTGGCGCCAGGATAGCTTCAGCCCTCTCGCAGGCGTGCCCAGCATTAGCCAAATTGAGCAGCAGTTCAATCTTTCCAGCGCGGATGCCAGTATTTTGAACAGTTTCGATGGCGTGATGGAAATGGGACACGACGTTGCCGGTCCTCCAGGGATTCCGGCCGACAGGCTTGCGGTACTGCGCGCGGCATTCAAGAGTGCTCTGGCTGATCCAGGACTTGCGGCGCAAGCTAAAAAGGAGAATTTGGTTCTGGGCTACGGCTCGGGTTCCGAGCTTGACTCGATTGTCCAAGCTGCCAACGCGAATTCTGCAAAGATAGTGGCCGCTGCGTCATAGAAGTATTGAAGGGGGTCGGTGCAAGGGTTGCATCGGCAGGACTCGACCTTTGCATTGACTGAGGTTCTTTAGTCCCGTCGAGGCGGCTCTGATGCCGGCCCCCTTTTGCGCATCCTGAATTTATAGTCGGCCAGACCTGGCGGTTACATCGGAGGGCAGGCGAATGATTTCCCCTGAACTTGCCCAGGCGCATATCCAGGAACTGGTCCTTGCCCTGGGCGTGCCGTGGTGCCACCTCTTTGCCCGGCCGAATTGGCTCCGGGACCCTATCCTGACTTTGACAGCCGTTTTTGCCAAAAGTGACCATATTGGCTGTTGGTAATCGATGTATTTCATCGATTGGATGACGGGTTCCCTGGCGGATGATTCCTTAGTTCGATGGCTTCGATAAGTTGGTAGTCTCGCCCAGAGCGATGAATTTACGATCGAGATCTAAAGTGAATTTGTCTTTCAAATCAGATGTGATCCCGTTTACGTAGCCACCTGAGAATAGGTTTTCTGATACGAAACTGACCGACTTTGCATTAACACTGGATGCAATGACGGCGACCGATTATTTGTTGTCGAGAGTGCTGCTAAAAGTCTGGCCGCTACCAAGGGAATATAACGAATAAGAAAGTGAGCCTTGATCCGATCCTCACGGGATATATACGCCGGCGTTTTCCCACGTCGCTCTAAGTAGCCCACAATGCCAATTCGATCGGCCATGGCCCCTTGCAAATGGTTAATATCTCCAGATCTGATTTGTCTATTTCACGGGTGGCGACGGCGTTGTAACAGTCTTTGGATGCATGTCGTGACAAAAGATGGTTGGTCTGAAAGCTGGAAGCTCGGCTAGGAATTTGGCAGTATCGCCGCTTTGACCTCTCTCATTGACTTCATCCCGTCAAACGCATCGGCGACCTTGTCTAGCGCATAGGTTCCGGAAATCAAGTCCTGGAAAGGGAACTTCCCAGCTTTCAGGAACTGAAGAGCCTCATAGAAGTGCCTACCTGCTCCAGAGCGGACACCAATAATGTTTAGCATCTTCACACTCATCGCCCTTGGGGTAATAGCTATATCTTTGTCGGTCCCGCCTTCTCCGATGGAAAGATACCGGCCACCAGCTCTGACCATGTCAATCCCCTCCGAAACAGCCGCGCTGCCAGCACACTGTATAACCACGTCAGCGCCGATGCCTCCAGTTTGATCCATAACCCATTTGACTCGATCTGCTCGCACGGGGGATTCATCGATGTTGAGCGTTGCATCGGCTCCCCAATCTTTGGCCACTGCAACCCGCGTGGCCGGCGCACCAACTGCCAGCACCTTCTTGAAGCCGCGGCTCTTGGCTACTGCCAACGCATAGAGTCCGACCGGTCCCGTTCCCTGGATTACCGCGATCTCGTGTCCCGGTACTCTGCTCAGCCGCTCGAAGCCGTGCATGATCGTCCTGAGCGCGCACGATGCGGAAGCAGCGAGTTCGCTGGACACTCCGGCTGGTACCCGGATTACCGCAGACCTAGGTGGAACGTACTGGTGTGTGGCGCACCCGCCTAGAAGGTGCGGATAGACCGCCACGGGTTCTCTTCCGAATCTGAGCGCATTTGGGCACAAGGTTGGCTGATTTGCCACAGCGCAATAGAAGCACTCTCCGCAAAAGGGGTAGGCCCAGATTACCCTGTCGCCGATTTCTAGAGGTTCCCCGGTAACATCGAAGCGGTCTCCGGACTTTTCGACGATAATTCCGCACGATTCGTGGCCGGGTATGTACGGCATCGCTTTCGCAGCGGAATGCAAAAGGTGTATGTCGGTGCCGCACAGGGTTGCAGCTTGGATTTCAGCTAGCATCGCGTTGGATTCGAGTTTCGGAAGTTCCATATGAGAAATTTCCGGCGTCTTGCCAACTCCGGTAACTAGGGCAATTCTCGCTTCTTTGGTTGCTGGCATTTCTTGACGCCTCCAGTGCGATCTAGTCAAAGGGCTGAATGCCCGATTGAGGGAAATTATTCGCCGCTGCGCGCTACGAGCGCAAGCGGATTTGTCTGAGACATTGTCTTGATGTCTTCGACGCTGACACCTAATTCGAGCAAGATGCCAAGGTAAAGCTGTAACTCGTCCGGCTCTGGAAGGCTCGAGCGGCCGAAAACGTCGGTAGTCAAAACACAGCTCCGGGCACCTAACCTTTCAATCCACTCGACGATTTTCTGTGGTTTGGTTCTTTGAGATTTTGGCATGGTGCCATGCAGGGTCCATTCGATGAATGCCCCGCACTTTGCCGACTCGAGGATTTCTTCGTCGCTGGCCCGCACCGAATTGCTATCGGGATGCGTGACAACCAGTCGCCTGAATCCAATCCGATCGGCCTCTTGGGCCAGGAGGACGCTCTCCCTGCCAGAAAGATGACCAGTGGAAACCAGGATTTTGGCTTCATTCGCCACTCGGAGAACGTCGCGCGCATCCTGCGTGAGTCCTCCAGAGGCATCGATAACCGAAAGGCCTTCCTTCAAGAATGGCTCGAGGGATGGAAGCTCTTTTCGTATGGTTCTGGAAAATCCGCTGTTGCTGAGGTCATTTGCAGAACTCCAAGTCGGAAAGCACACCGACTCGGCTCCTTGAAGAATCGCAGCTTCCAACACTCCAGGTTGAATCCCCCCAATGATCGAGTTGAGAACGATGCAAGATACGACCTTGATATCTCCGACACGCTGGCGAATATGGTATACGCGATCCATCGTTGGCCAGATATGGGATTTGAGCACATAGCCAGCCATACCCCGCGATTTGGCGTATTCGGCTTGTTCAAAATCGTCCAGTGCCATGCCTAGGCCGCGATGAATCTCCGGATAACCGTGCGTATGAAGATCGAAAGCCCCGACGAGTAGATCTCTGCTCAACTGCTGCATGTTCCCCCTTTGGTAAAGTTCCAGAATTTGTCAGTCAGTCAGTCACCCAATTTTTGGACGGGGCATTGGATGGGTAGCACCGACGGCTTCACATTTGATGCGTAATTCCCAATCGATATTCCAAATCGATGCTACCAACAAAAATTGAGCCCTTACGGCAAACCTAGGATGAAATTTTTATGATTCTTCCCAGTAGTCGCCTGGCCTATCTTCCATGATCGCGCAGTGATAGCCAGATCAAACTTTCGCCTCTGGAGTTTTGCAAATGCTTGCATGCAGAGGTGGGAAGATCGTTTCATCGGCCTTCTGGGGGGAAAATTATCCCCCATTGCGGGCAACGCTATTAGCAGGCAGTCGATGCTTTTCGAATTTATTTTTGGATAAGGGCCTTGACATGATGGCGGCGACCGTTCTTGAAGTTTGTGGATTTTCAAGTTAGGGATCCGCGACCCATGCGGGATGAAAAATGTACAGAGTTTGAACGGCGCCTAGCGGCTGCGCGACCGTGTTCTAAAGGATTATTCCTAA
>JAJYFX010000002.1 GCA_021785315.1 Actinomycetes bacterium
GTTCTAGCAGTTTGCGATGAATTGGGAATCTCCATTGAAGACCAGCTCAATCCCCACGGAGGAGCCATTGCGCTCGGTCACCCATTCGGAATGACCGGGGCGCGCATAATGACCACTCTAATCAATGATCTCCAAACGAGAGACCAACAATTTGGCCTGGAGACCATGTGCGTGGGTGGCGGGATGGGCATGGCAATGATCGTTGAAAGGCTCTCATAATCTCGCCACGCCACAGATTCGAAACGAACTTGCAAAACTCGGACTAACTTTTTTAAGTCATGGCTAATCAAAATTCGACATCCCAAAATAACGGTCAAGTCGAAAAACCCGAAGAGACGCCGACAATTCTTGTTTTGGCCAGACATGGCAATACGACGACCACCGGTAAAATTCTGCCTGGCCGCTCCGCTGGCCTCAACCTGTCAACAGAGGGAATAGCCCAGGCTGAAGCAGTTGCCGAGCAACTTGCAAAGCTGGAAAATATCGCGGCAATCTATGCCAGTCCCCTTGAGCGCGCACAACAGACCGCAAGGCCGCTGGCGTCGCGACTGGACATGGAGATCCACACCTCAGAGTTGTTGTATGAATGCGACTTCGGAGACTGGACCGGCCGGGAGCTGGCGGACTTGTACAAACTCCAGGAATGGAACCAGGTGCAAAGATCGCCTTCAACATTCCGGTTCCCCAACGGAGAATCGTTTATGGAGATGGCAACGAGGATGGCAAAATTTGCCGAGCTGATTCAGCTAAACCACCAGGGCAAGATCGTAGTTGCATATTCCCATGCAGATCCCATTAAAACTCTCCTGTGCTCCGCCCTTGGAATGCACCTGGACATGTTCCAGAGACTCGTCATTGCTACATGCTCGGTGTCAGCAATTTCCTTCGCAGCCACCGGAACTTTAGTTCTGGGTAGCAACTGGCAAAGAGACTTTTCAATTAAGGTGCCATAATTGTCGATATCAAGAGATTTCCCATCAGTTGACCATGTCGCAATTGGAGCGTTCGGCGAACCCGGCAAGCGCGTCTTCGTCATCCAGGCCAGATACCTTGGAGAGTTGTTAACCCTGAAGATTGAAAAGGCTCAGGTCGCAGCGTTAATTCATCACTTGGGAGAGTTGATCCAGGAATTGTCAAGGCCGGGCCACCTGGACGAGCCAAGTTCGGTGCTTGTGCCCTATGAAATTGCCTGGTCCGTTGGCTCGATCGCTATCTCCTATGTCGAGAACCTGGATCAAATCAACCTAATTCTGGAAGAAATTCCCAGCGAAGGCGAAGAGCCATCGGCACTTCAAATTGGCCTTTCAAAGGAGCAATCCGCCGAATTGGCAATTCAAGGAGCGCGCTTGATTGCCGCAGGCCGTCCGCTATGTCCGCTTTGTGGTTATCCACTAGATCCAGATGGTCACGCATGTCCCAGAACAAACGGTCACAAAGCACCGGCCGTCTAGAACACCTAAGCTCCGGTGAGATTAGGGTGCTCGGGCGCATGCCCTACAGCTCCAACGCGACGTTCCTTGTGGAAGTAAACAAAGATTCCGCGACAAGCAGAGGGATCTACAAGCCGTCCCGCGGCGAACGCAGTCTTTGGGATTTTCAAGGCGGCCTTTACATGCGTGAAATAGCTGCCTACAAACTATCTGAAGCATTGGGATGGAAGTTGATTCCAATGACCGTTCTTAGGACAGATGGCCCTCTGGGAGAAGGAAGCCTGCAGCTCTTCATACAGGCAGATTTTCAACAGCACTATTTCTCGTTATTCGAAAGAGAGGAGCTGCATTCCCAGTTCAGAAAATTTGCGCTGTTCGATATGATCGCCAACAATGCTGACCGGAAATCAGGCCACCTGCTAATAGACGGCCAAAACCATATCTGGGGTATAGACCAGGGATTATGCTTCCACAGCGAGCCAAAACTCAGGACTGTGATATGGGAGTTTGCCGGAGAGCCAATCCCAAAGGAACTGCTGGAAGCACTATCTGCCAGACAAGACGACTGCGCGGAAACAATCGGAGAATTCATCAGCCGTCCGGAGCTGCAGGCGTTTAAAGACCGAGTCGCCCAGGTGCTAGAGCACAAAAAATTTCCGGTTCCCGAACCGGACGTCAGGTGCTACCCCTGGCCTCTCATCTAGGCTTGCCGCGGCTTCTTGGAAACGCAACGACAAGCCCGTCTGATTAGCTTTTGGACTTAATCGCCTCGATCAGCTTGGGAAGCACCTTATGCACGTCGCCCACTATCCCTAGATCAGCAATGGAGAAGATCGGGGCATCGGCGTCTTTGTTGATCGCGATGATGTTCTTTGCTCCTTTCATGCCGACCATATGCTGAGTCGCGCCGGAGATACCGCATGCGATATAAACCGACGGCTTAACCGTTTTACCAGTCTGGCCAACCTGATAGGCGTAAGGAACCCAACCAGCGTCGACAATCGCCCGAGATGCTCCCGGCGCACCATTTAGAAGCCTGGCAAGCTCCTCGATCATCTGGTAGCTTTCCTGCTGGCCTAGTCCGCGGCCGCCGGAGACCACTACTGGAGCCTCATCCAGCTTCGGCCCGGATCTGGCTTCCACGTGGCTTTGAACAATCTTTGCTTTGCCCGCGGATCCGATATCACCCGCATTCGCTTCCTCTACAACCGCTGCCGTCCCGCCCTTAGGTTCTGGCGCGAAGGATTTGGCCCGGATCACGAAGATCCCGGGGCCCGACGAGGTAAATCTTGCCGACACTATTTCTGAACCGCCAAACACCGCGTGCTCGCTCGTCAAAGCAGTGCCGTCCTCAACAAGATTGACCACATTGGTCAAAACCGGGAGGTCGAGCTTTGCCGAAAGCCTCGCCGCAGCGTCACGTCCTTCGGGAGTCGAACCGAAGAAGATTGCGTCCGGCGCATCTGCGGGAATCCTCCTTGCCATAACTGCCGCTACCGCGGTGCCGGCAAGGATCCCATCCAGGCCGGTGGCCAGAACAAGCTTTGAAGCTCCGTGATCGCCCAGCAGCTGGGCGGCTTCGGATCCCATGCCACTACCAAATGCTTCGACCGTAGCAGCAAAGTTTGACGCAGCGGATACCAGTTCAAGCGAAGTTGAGGAAACACCCGATTCTGATGGTTCAACAAATACCCAGATTTTTGACAATGACATAAAATTGAATCTTTCTCTGAAATTCGATAACTAACGGCTTGTCTAAATGATCTTCAACGTTTCGAGAAACTCGACCACCTGCTGGTAGGCCTCCCCCTCGTCAACCACGACGGTTCCTGAGGCCCTCACCTCTGCTGCTCTCACAGAAGTAACCTCCTGGGTGGGGCTAATTGGAGCGATCCCCAGTCCGGCCACATCCACGACATCAACCGGCTTGCTCTTGGCGGCCATGATCCCCTTGAATGACGGATAGCGCGGATCTACAACTCCGGCGGTCACGCTGACAAGCGCAGGCAGCGGGCACTCAACCTCGTCGTATCCAGACTCGGTTTGGCGCTGGACCTTTAGAATTCCGTTCTCTACGTCAACCTTCTTGGCAAAGCTCACCGACGGAATATCGAGTATCTCAGCTATTTGAACTGGAACGGTACCGGTGTAGCCATCGGTTGATTCCGTCGCCGCCATGACGAGATCAAATGGATTGCGCCGTATGGCTGCTGCTAGCACCTTTGCGGTGGATAGGGCGTCGGCACCCGATAGTGACGGATCGGAAACTAGTACAGCTTTGTCTGCTCCCATCGCCAGGGCTGTACGGAGCCCAGAGACTTCCCCGTTGGGGGCCATAGAGATCAGTACCACCTCTCCTCCGCCAGTCCTGTCAACAAGCTGCAAAGCCATCTCCACCCCATAGCTGTCAGAATCATCGAGAATAAGCTTTCCATCTCTGACAAGGTTGTGACTTCCAGGATCCAGCTTGCCGGGAATTGACTGATCCGGGATTTGTTTTACACACACAGCAATATTCATTGACGATTTCCTTACATACGTTTAGAACGCAAAGTGCAATTTGAGGATAAAACCTTCAGTCAAGCTTATCGTGAATCTGCCTACTGGTCCAAGTTGGATAAATACGCGCGAACCCGCCCATTTGATTGCCGAAGCGAAACAGGCTTTAGCTGAACTTTAATCGACTAGCGGGGTTATGCTCTTTCGCTTGCCCCGGCATCAGGCATGCATACTTTCGCTCATATCGGCTGGGTACCAGCGATACGGCCCGCGGTGTTTCGTCGTCGGCTGATGCTATGAAAGCGGAATGGTCAGCACTATCTTTGCGCCATTGTCAGTTTTGATGCTCATAGTTCCGCCAAGTTGGGAAACCACGATATCGTTGACGATCAGCAAACCAAGGCTCAACGTTTTTTCGGGGTCAAAGTCATCGGGGAATCCGACTCCATTATCAGCAACGATCATCTCCAAGGTGTCGGCCTTTTGATCCAAAAACACACTTACTAGTCCCGTATGACCATCCGCCTCGGCAATGCCGCCACGAAACGCATGGTCGATCGAATTCTGCAGGAGCTCCGCCAAAACCAAAGCCAGCGGAGTGGCCACTCGGGCGTCGAGATCGCTGGCAGACCCCGTAACCTCGATTTTTACCGGGTAGCTGGGCATTATCGACTCTTGAGCGAGCTTTACTATCGCGGACACAATCTCTGGAAATGAGACTTGGTCGCCTATCTCACGCGAAAGAATCTCGTGGACTACGGCAATAGAGCGTATTCTCCGCTCGGCCTCCTTGAGGGCATCCTGCCCCTGGGAAGGTCCGACTCTGCGTGCCTGAAGCCGCAAAAGCGAAGAGATCGTCTGCAAATTGTTTTTGACCCTGTGGTGTACTTCCCTGATGGTCGCATCCTTGCTCAGCAACATGCGATCGCGTCGCCTGAGCTCGGAAATATCCCTAAGGAGGACGAGCACGCCCGTAACTTCTCCTTCATCGAGAAGCGGAATTGCGTGCATCATCAGAGTTATGTCCGCTCGCTGCTCTATTTCTTCAATTACCGGCTTGTGACTGGCGAAAGCTCGATCGGGAGCGGAAAACTGCAAGCCGGTCTCCCCGAAAATGTCGCCTTTTCTAATCAGATGAAGGCCCAACCGATGCATTGCGCTGGCCGCATTTGGCGACATGAAGAGTATCCTCTTGTCGGCATCGAGCACAAGGACTCCGTCTCCAACCCTTGGTGCCTCTTCGATGTCCATGCCTTCAAACGGGAACACGCCGTCCGAAATCATCTTTGCAAACTGTTCGAAAAGCCTGATGTAGGTTCGCTCAAGCTCACCGTGGACTAGACGGGCGCTCGTGATATGTCGCCGGTCGATTATTGCGATTACTCTTCCTTCTCGCCGCACCGGAATGCATTGCGATACTATCCACTCTCCGCCATCAGGACTTATCGACTCGCGAAAGACCAGCATCTCCGAGAGATACCCCTGGGCGACAAAAGAAACTTCATTCGGACTACCTCCAGTGCCCACAAGGTCGTCAGGAATTGAAGTCTGGGCGGTGGCCGGTCTAACCTGAGCCAAAATAATAAACTCTGGAACTCCTGAAGACTTTGATTCCTCGGTCTTTTCTTCGGACCTGAGAGGAGCATAGAGTACTAAATCTGAAAAGCAGAGATCCGCAAGCATTCCCCAGGAGCTGGTTAGACGCTGTAAATGCTCAACATCAGCGTCATCGAGATTTGCCTTCTTCGCGAGCAAACTAAAGCTTGACACTCACCCACCACGCTTCACGTAGTTGCCGCCCCTTGCCTAAATCTGAACAGGATAGGATTGCCTGCTCCTAAATCCTGAGAGCGAAGTATAGCCAGCAGATTGAACGTAAGACTTGATCTCCGCTGCCTTGTAAGCCACATCGGCCAAGCCATGAGAGTCCGAGGCTGTCGTAATGGGCACCCCGTACTGGTAAAACTTGCGCAGTAAATACGGAGCCGGGTAAGTCTCGCCCACGGGCTTGCGCAATCCCGCCGAAGACACCTCGGCTGCAATTCCCGAGTCGCGCGCCGCCTCAGCCATTCGGTCATAGAATTCTTCCGGCACCCTCGGGAAATGCCCCGCCACCTTGACCAGATCGGGATGCGCCAATACATCGACACTTTCGCAACCAGCCAACTCCTCCAATGCGGTCGTATACTGCTCCCACGCATTTTCCACCCCAAAGTTGTCCCACTCGGCCATGATCACCGGGTCGGATATATGGTCAAAGGGCCACGCTCCAAGCCAGTGAACTGAGCCAAGCAGTACATCGAAAGGGTATCCGGCAAGAAAGTCCGACACTTCGCTCATCCTGCCCGGGTAATAGTCGACTTCCATCCCAAGGACTATAGGAAAGCCGGCATCCTTAGCGGCAAGAGCTACTTCAACATATCTGTCAAGATCGGCGCGGGCATGATCCGTCCAGTAGGACTCCATTATTGCCCTGACTGAGCTATCAGGATACTGCTTGAAAAATCCACCCATAAAGCGGTCTACCTGAGCAAAGCGAAATAGGTGTTCAGTGATGGCTATTTCTTTGATCCCGTTTTCCTCGGCCAGCTTGCAATATTCGTGAAGCACATCGAGCGTCGGGTTCATATCGCGTTGGCCATGAGGCCACAGGTGAAGGTGGTAATCGAGCACGATTACATCGTAGGGGATTCGCTACCCATTGCAAGATACCCTGCCACTTTCCCCAATGATTTTAGATTTGACACGTCAAAATTCAAATGAGGCACCAGGGTAATCTGATCTTCGTCGACTGGCAGTTTCGAGATCTCATACGCCTCCTCGCTCGCTACGCTGGAAAAGTTGAGGAAACTATCGGCAACCTCCAAAAAGACCCTCTCTGCAAGCGCACCCATTCGAACCGGAGACAACTCGCTGGTCCTGATAAATTCCAACGAAGCTCCTTTCTTCATAAATTCAGTGGCAAAGAGTTCGTAGTCATCCTGAACTTTGTTGGCTAGAAGAACCGCTCCTGGATCACGAAAATACGACGGCAATGCCCGATTCACCACCATCTGGCCGAGACTTAGATGCCTAGCATCCAGCGCAGAAATGAAATACTCAGCTTCTTTCATCGGCACAGATTCCGGGGAGGAGACCACAACGAACGACGTTGAATGATTCTCCAGGATTTCCGCCACAGACTTGGCGCGCTCGACAAATCCCGGGTACATCGATTCGAACAGAAGAAAGAACTCCGCAACATCGGAAAGAAACTGAGCACCCAGTATCTTGTCAGCCACCTGGTAGAAAGGTTTGAATACTCCCATTAGCAGCCTGTTGCGCGCTGGAATGGTGAGCCACCTAAGCAGCTTGGAGGAAAAAAAGTCCGCCATCTTGCCCGGCGCGTCCAAGAAATCTATTGCGTGGCGGGAAGGCGGAGTGTCAACAATGATCAAGTCATATTGATTTGATCGATATAGCTCGTAAAGCGTCTCCATCGCGATGTAATCGTGACTCTGTACAAATCGGGAAGAGATGTTCTTGTAGATAGGGTTCGAAAGGATCTTCTGCCTTGTGGCTACGTCCGGAGCGTGACGGTTTATAAGTTCGTCCCATGAGGCTTTGGCATCCAGCATGGCCACGAAGAGCCGGCCGGCAACTTTGTGGCCCGCGGCATTGTCCAGATCCGACGCCGATACTTGCGAACCCTTGGAAGTCAGTCCAACCAGACCAAGCGCGTCGGCCAACCTCTTGGCCGGATCGACCGTGATTACAAGAACTTTTTTGCCAGTCAGATCTGCCGCGGTGAAACCGAGCGCTGCCGCAACGGTAGTCTTCCCGACTCCGCCCGGGCCGGCGACAATTACAATCTGCGACTCCGAAAGCAGCTCAGCTACCCCTGCCATAAAAAATCGTCCCATTCCGCCGCTATCGCTTCGCCGAGATCTCTTACGAGCTTCATGCGCGAGCCTTCGCCAAACATGAGAGGCAGTAACGCCGTTGGAACCGTGCCGGCGCCGGCCATTAGACGCTCCACATATGGATCCGCGCAACGCCGCATCTCCAGCGCAGCATTCGACCCGCGCAAAAGCAATCCAATGCCGCCCGGGATCACCTTGTTGAGAACGTTTATTGCCTTGGATTCCTGGAGCAAGATAAAGAACTCCTCTTCGGATCGCGAAAACAGTTCCGGCATCACCTTGTTGACGATAAGGGCGCCTAAATGAACGTGGGTCTCGTTGTCGATCCTGTCGGCAAGCTCGAGGGCTTCATTTACTGGAGTTTCTGCCGGGGTGGCAACTATGATCACCGAAGTCTGAGATGGGTCGTAAAGAATATCCTCCATCCAGGCCACCTGGTCTTTCACCATTCCCAACCGGACCAGCTCTGAAATCCCTTTTGGTGAGGCAAGCTGAGAAACAATATGACCGGTAGATGTCGCATCGACAAGTATGAGATCGTATCTCGCTTCTCTGACCTCATAGCAAAGCTTGCCGACCACTAGGATTTCCTGGACGCCAGGAGCGGCATTGGCGATGAAATCAAAGGTCTTCGCCAATGGACCCAGCTTCGTGACTACAGGCACTTTAAGATATATCCGCAGATACTCCCGCAGAGCCTCCTCCGTGTTCATCGACATGAGAAAAAGATTTTCCCTAATCTCCGTCGGCACGAATCCGCTTGGTTCGCAGTCCAAATGGCGCGCGATATCCCCCTTGGCGTCAACCTCGCAAATAAGAGTGCGCTTCCCCGCTTTGGCGGCGAGAAGACCCAAAGCCGCCGTAACCGACGTTTTTCCAACTCCTCCCTTGCCAGTTATGAATACCAGTGACCGGTCAAGCAGGCCTAAAGAGTTCGACGATCGATCGCGGGGCACGAAAATCTCCTACGGTGCGCCAAATCCTACGCGCCGATCTTCCTTGGTCGCACCAACCTCGACATACGCAAGCTTCGACACAAATACTCCAAGCCTGTGCCCCTTCTTGTCCTGAATCCAAACTATCGACGAACCTGAAGATATTGAAGCCTCGAGTGACTCGATGAATTGCTCCTGAGTCGTGCCTTCGGGTAGTTCAAGATCCATTTCTCGCGGCGAATCTGAGATGCCAATGCGAATGTCCACTATTTGCCTCCGCTACAAGTTACCTGACCTAAAGCCTAACGTAAATTTGCGCGGATGATCATCGTTACGATTTCTTGAACCCAAAGGACCGTGGCTCTTGCAGACCTCAGGCGAATTAGTTTTGGCCCCTTGCCCGCCATTGTCGCTCTCGGGCCGCCCTGCGCCTGAAAAGGGCTGCCGCGTAGAAAGCGGCCCGCGCGATTCCAAACAGGCGATCCTGCGTCGGGTTCGCACCTTAGGGTCTCAAGCGACCCGGTCCAGATGGATACGCCTGCGCTTTCTTGCCAGCGTAACCTGTCGCTAGTTTCAAACACAGGATCCAGATATCTGGCTACCTAAATCGTGTCCTCTTCGGCAAGGGGTACGGACTCGAACAGGCCACCATAGGAAAGTCCGGTGACGCGGAGCCATCGGAACCGAGTTGACATGGGGCAGTTCGAATTCCTGCGGAACAAGCAGAGAGAGTTATATGGCATTCCAAAACATAGAAATCCGATCAAAAGAGAATCGGGGAAAATCTAGATAATGCCTGTCCTGGCCGATAAAGCCACAGTCTCTTGATTTGAACGGGCCTTCATCGCGGGAAAGCGACGACGACACGCAATGCGAGATCTTGGAATCGGAGTGGCTGAGCCGTGAAACCTGCCGGTCCAAATGCCGAAGATCCGATGTAAATTTTTTCCGGGCCATTGGGGCTCATTTTCTTTGATCTTTCCCCGTGATCCGTAAAGCCGCACCAAATAGGGAAAGTATCAGAAGAGCATGAAAATCTACCGAATCACTCGGCGTACAGCTGCCAGGCTGGCAAAACGATGAAGGTTCCCCCGATGAAAGAGAACCTTCAAGCCCTGCATCTCGCCTCCGGTATTTGCGATGCCATTACAAATGCCGGTCGGCGCCAGCGACGGCGGCAGCGAGATAATACGAGAGAAAATCTAGACGGACCTCAGATCTCAGGCTAGCTCTTGACCTTCAACTCCGACCGATACACCCTTGCAGGCCCCAAGGCTTCAACAGCCGACGCAAGCGCATCGTATGCCTTGGAAACCTCTGAGTCGGGCTCGCCGGCGGTAATCGGTACGCCTTCGTCGCCGCCAACGCGCACCTCGGGAACTAGTGGAATTTGGGCAAGGAGGGGAACTCCGAGATTGTTGGCAAGTTCATTTCCACCGCCCTCACCGAATATGGAGTATCTCTTCCCGTCATCGGCAACGAACCAGGACATGTTCTCTATCACACCCCGCAATGGAAGTTTCAGCTGTCTCGCAGCATACGCGCTGCGCTGAGCCACACGCTGAGCAGCAGGTTGGGGCGTGGTTACAACCAAAATTTCAGACTTTGGAAGATACTGTCCCATCGACAGCGCCACATCCCCAGTGCCAGGAGGCATATCCAGAAGGAGGAAATCGAGATCACCCCAGTAAACGTCAACGAGGAACTGCTCAAGCGCCTTGTGGAGCATGGGACCTCTCCAAATAACCGGTGTTTCATCGGAAACAAAGAATCCGACAGAAATGCATCTGACCCCATAAGCTACCGGAGGCAGCATAAGATCATCAATCAACAAAGGATTGCGGGAAATTCCCAGCATCTTAGGCACCGAAAACCCGTAGACGTCCGCATCGAGGATGCCAACCTCATATCCTTTCTTTGCCAGCGCGACCGCCAGGTTGACGGAAGTCGAAGACTTTCCGACACCGCCCTTGCCTGATGATATGCCAATAACCCTGGTCTTAGTGCCTGGCTCCATAAACTGATTTATGCGGCCCTGCTCGTGTCCGATCGGGTTCGCTACCGTCTGCGCTTCCGAATCACTGGGCGGTTTGAGCAAATTGCGAAGCCTTAGGAGATCTGGCTGCGAAAGCCCTCTAAGTTCCACGTCAATCTTGCTAGCCAAGTTCGCCTTCGCAAGAGCCTCCAAGACCACTGACTTCAAAGCATCCTCATACGGCAGCGGATCTGCGACAACTCCGATCGGAACGACCAGCTTGCCACCCCAGGCATTAATCGGCTCACCAACCAGTCCCAGCTCCACAAGCGGTTTCCTAATTTCAGGTTCCAGGACTCCGTATAAAGCCGCTTCAACCTCTTTTTTGGTGACTGCCACTCGACTTACCTCCATTTGACCGTTTCCGGACGCACAAAACTCCAAGAAGCACTAGGTATCACTAAATTCTCCTACCGCTATAGAATAAATGTTATGCGGGAAACGGAGCTAGTGACAACTCGAAACGAAGGTAGTTCAAAAAATAGGGCAAGCAGTGCTACTAGGGCCTCTGCCAATACTCTCGCCGACGACCATCTTTTCGACATGCTGCCGGCTTCGCCGCGGAGCCTTTCCGACGACCAGTTTTCTGCGACTGTAGCTGCGATAGTTTCGGCATTTGGTGATCCAACCAGAAGAAGCATCTACCTTTTCACTCGGGAATCAAATGGGGTAACGGCGTCTGAGGCTGCAGCTGAGTTCAGACTCCACCCAAATGTCGCGAGGCACCATCTAGACAAACTGGCAGCCGGTGGATATCTCGACGTATTCGTTGATCGAAAGATATCCAGCGGAGCGGGAAGGCCGTCAAAGAAGTACAAGGGCTCTAAGAACCAAAATGCCGCTGAGACCGCACCTCATACGGATGAACTGCTCGCTCTGCTTTTGACGAGCGCCCTGGAGCGTCTGCCGGAAGACCAGATTGAATCTATGGCCAATGAGGTCGGCGAGAAGTTTGGAAAGCTTCTCGCTTCACAGATGAAACCGACTGACAGCCAAATCTCACTAAACCAAGCGATGCGTGCGATAGCCGATGCGCTGACTGCTCATGGTTTCGCCGCGAGATCAGAGCCTGCAGGGCCAAATCGCGACACGGTGATTTCAGATTGTTGTCCGTTTGGCACTGTAG
Organism: Actinomycetes bacterium; assembly: GCA_021785315.1. The sequence goes on from JAJYFX010000002.1 coordinate 11,928, forward strand.
CGCTGATACATCCCGTGCTGTGCGCGGTGGACAGGGGCATTGTAAAGGGCATGCTGTCGACGCTCTACGGAGGATCTGTACCTATAAAGATGTCCTCAAGAGCGCGAGGCGACCAGAACTGCGCAGTTTCTATCTGATCTGTTGGCTATGGCAAGGGCATTCAGCGCCTTGCCGGCTGGGAATCCCATTTCGCGTTGGCGAGGGAGGACGTAACCTTCTGGCATTTCAGTCGTCCCAGTATCTTTGCTCCTTCCAAGGATCACCATACATGTGGTAGCCGTTTTGCTCCCAGAATCCAGGCTCGTCACCACTCATGAATTCGATCCCCCTGAGCCACTTCGCAGATTTCCAGAAATACAGCCTTGGCACGAAGAATCTAAGAGGATACCCGTGATCTGGCTCTAGCGGCCTGCCGTCATATTCGTAAGCCAAGAGCGCAATATTGTCTCCCGTTACGTCTTCAAGGGGGAGATTCGCAGTGAAACCATACTCGGAATGGCACATTATGTGAGTAGCGTCGCTATGCGGGCCGGCCATGTCATAAAGAACCGAAAATGGCACCCCTTTCCACTTGGTGTCGAACTTCGACCACTTCGTAACACAGTGGATATCAGCCGTGACTTCGAGCGATGGAAGGCCTAGGATATCTGACCAAGAAAGCACAAGTCGATGATCGACAAGCCCGGTAATTGAAAAAGTCCATGCAGACAGATCCGCGTATCTCGGAACACTGCCCGCATGCAATACGGGGAATCTATCCGTATGATATTGACCAGGTGGAAGACGATTCGGATCAATGCCCACCTGCAAAAGCTGATCCCTGTTGCGATCAAAAAACCCCATACCTAATCCTAACAATTTGAGAAATCTAAATGACCTAGTTAAGTTGCAAAGGAATAGGTTGTCCTGCCTGCTTGTAGGCAGATATGATCACGGATTTGGTGGCATCTATAAAAGACTGGCTTGGTTTGTCGGCGAGGAACGCGTGAAACTGAGATATTGCCCCATTCGCATCATGGCGATCCTGGAACAGGACATAGCCAAGAAAAACGCGGGCGTCAGGATATCCCGGATCGAGCTTCACCGCTTTCTCGAGAAACTGCTGGCCTTGATTTATCAACGCTGAATTGTTGTCCTTTTCGCCAGCCTGCGTCAATAACCACCCCTGGTAGGTCAGTGCGACGGGTTGATTCGGGTCGACCTCTAGCACCGATGACAGCAGCTGGAGAGCCTGCACATCTTGTCCCTGGTTGGCAAGGACTCTTGCCTTTAGAATCGTCTGGGCTTCATTCTGCGCCTGTACCGCCGTGGCGGCAAGCTGCTTTTGGTTGTTGTCATGGTTCCGGATAATCCAGAGAGCTGAGCCTATCCCAGCCAATACGAGCAAAGCGCCCATGTAGAGAAGCCACTTCCTCCGAACCGGGCCAAGGCTCTTTTGCCTCGTCAAGTCATCTTGAGGCGTTTCGTCCAAAGATCCCTCCGTGCCGCCAACGCCCGTCCCAGCGACAGCGTCATCTCCGATCGAACTTTCCAGGACCGATTGCTGTCCATTCCAGGCGAAATCGCCGGCACTATTCCGCCAGCGCCGGAAGCCAAAAAATACAGTCAATCCCACTACCACCGCCAGGAACGCGAAGGGAAGCACCGCCATTACGGTTCCGCCGTATGCGGCTGGCGGAGACATAAGAATTGACGGGCCGTAACTTGCTTCCAATGCATTTAATATCTGGGAGTCGCTTACACCCGCTTTGACCTGCTTCTCGACGAAACTTCTAACAGCAAATGCTCCAGCAGTATTCGACACTAGGGCGGAAACCCCGTCACAGCTCGGACATTTAACCTCGGATTCAATCCGTGCCACGCGCTGCTGGGATGTAATGTTCGGCCTTGAAGAGATCAGAGCATAGGAAATTCCAACGGCAATCACTACCACCGACACAATAAGCAGCCATTTCAACAGTTTCATTTTTCGAATCAGTGCTTTAGGTGCGGTTTCGGAATGAATTTCAGTCATAGGGCTTTTACCGCCGCTCTTCGCCGACTGCAACATCACAAGAAGAGCTGGACATTAAAAGCCCCTGGACCTGGCTATGCCAACCAGCTGATTCAAAGAGGCCAAACTCACCGGTCCAACAATTTCCGTCAAAATGACCCCGTTGGGTGCAATCAGATAGCTCTGCGGTGGCTGCGACACGCCATATGAGAGTGCAATCTGTCCATTGGGATCACTAACAGCCTGGTAATTTGCTCCATATCGGCGCAGAAAACCTGCCGCAGACGAATTGACGTCGTCGAAAACTACGCCTAAAACGCTGACATCCGGAGAGCTGTTCGAAAATTGCGCCAGCGCCTTCTCTTCATCCTGGCACGGAGTACACCAGGATGCGAAAAAGTTCACCAATACGAAGCGTCCCGCATAACTAGCCAAGGATACTCTTTTGCCATCCAACGAAGTTCCCGATATCGCAGGTGCCGTTTTGTTTATTAAAGGCGAGGCAACAGTCTGCATGCTTACCGGCTTGCGGGTCGCGAGCAGAACCGCGAGGCCGACAAGAAATACCCCCATTACAACAGCGATGATGCGTACAGTCTTCCTAGGTCCGGTCTTCGGGCTTCGAGTTTGCTCTTGCAACTGGTCGGTCACCTGTTCTTTCCTTATGGCGCCACGGGAATTTCCGGCTCAGGTTCTTCCCTTTTCAGAGCAAGCTCCTCTTCGACGTACTCCAGAGGGGAAATATCTTTCGTTCCGAAGGCAGCTATTGCGGCTCCCACAGCCATCAACGCACCTGCAATCCATATCCAGGAAACTAGAGGTTGAATGACCACGCCAAATGTAGCGGAACCGCTGGCGGTCTTCGGTGGTAGATCGAGCGTGAGATAAACGTCGTCGATAAGGCCTGGCTTCACAGAGGGTGTTCCAATAACCTCGGAATTATTTCCGAATTGGGACACTTCAGGCGTATAGCTCGCCGAACCGTCCACTGAGATGAGCGCCTCAAGCGAAGTCTTCGCTGGCGTTACAACAGTCTGTACCCCGTGATATGTAAATTTATGCCCGTCGAAAGATGAACTCTGTCCGGGTTTGAGGATCAGCGAAGTGCGTTGTCCGTACGAGGTCGATGACACTAAGGCTAGAGCGATTATGGCGACGGCCATATGCACGAGCATCCCGCCGTTGGTTCGGGAAAACAGATAGCGCAGCATTCCTGTCTTGTGCTTTCTGCTGTACATGGTATGCACTGCTGCTTGGCGAAGCGCGGCGCTAGCAGCAAATACAGCCATCGGATAGGCAAAAATCAAACTCGGGCTGTGAACCCCTTCCACTATCTCCACCACCACCGCTACCGCAGCTGCCACTGCAGGCCATACAAGGCGACGCTGAACCAGACTCCGATTGGTTCTCTGCCAAGGAAGCAGCGGAGCAGTACCCATGAAAAATAAAATGGCAATTCCAATCGGGCCAATAAATGAATCGAAGTAAGGAGCGCCCACCGTGACCTGGGCCCCATTGATCGCCTGCAAAAGAAGGGGGAATGTCGTGCCCAGGAGAACCACGAAGGCAAAAAGCACGAATAGGACGTTATTCAAAAAGAAGGCGGACTCACGCGATATTGCTGGCGCGATAACCCGGCTCGAGCGCAGTCCGTCTCCCCGCCAGGCAATGAGGGCCAGTGAAATTGCGACCACTGCGAAAAAGAAGACCAGAAGAAAAGGGCCGAGAGTGGAGTCAGAAAAACTGTGAACCGATTGAAGAATTCCGGAACGGGTGAAAAACGTCCCCAAAATCGTCAATGAAAATGCCGACACTATAAGAGAGATGTTCCAAACCCGCATGATTCCACGGCGCTGCTGGGCAATTGATGAATGCAGATATGCCGTCCCGGCCAGCCACGGAAGAAGTGCAGCATTTTCGACTGGATCCCATGCCCAATAGCCTCCCCATCCGAGCACTTGATACGACCACCAGGCACCCAAAATGATACCAACAGTAAGAAAACCCCAAGCCAGGAGGGACCACCGTCGGGTTTCCGTGACCCAGTCCTCGTCTAAACGATTTGTGATCAGACTGGCAAGCGCGAATGCGAACGGAATTGTGAAACCGACGAATCCCAGATAGAGAAAGGGGGGATGGATGGCAACTAGTGGATGGTCCTGCAGCAGTGGATTCGGCCCTATTCCATCTGCCGGCACCGCTCCTGAGATTCGAACAAACGGGTTTGCGGGACCCAACATCAGCGCAAAAAAGAACGCCGCCACCACATTGGTTATTAGAAGCGCCCAAGCCGGCAACTCGTCAGTAGGGCGCCGACGGGTCCGTATCACCAAACCGCCCAGGTACAACGATAGGACCAGTCCCCATAGAAGAATCGATCCCTGCAGGGCCGACCACATCCCTGTGATCGTGAAAAGAAGCGGAGTTTCTCTCGAGTTGTTGGAAGCCACGTAAGCTAGTGAAAAGTCGTGGGTCAAAAGACCGCGCTCCATGGCAAAGGTGGCTAGAATTGCCCCGGCCAAAACCACAAAACTATAGTTCCGTGCGTGCCGGATTACCCCTGCCTTGTGCTTCAACAGGCCGTACCCCAAAATCGAGATGGTGAACACGGCTCCCACAAAACCGATCAGCACGCCGGTTTGCCCTAGTACTGCGTTCACAGCTTCTTTCCATTAACCGTGGCGACTCTGCCTGGATGAGCCGCGACATAACTAGCCGAGTGCTTGACCATTATCTGATTGGAAAGAAAGATATTTCCCTGAAAGTGCCCCACGAGGACAACGGGAATATTGGGCTGAAACAATTGAGGGGGATTTGCGATGTCATGAACTTGAACAAAGACGTTGCTCGATTCGACTGAAAAATCCACCCCGGTACCAGTAGTGTGAATGCTCCCTGGGACGACGACGCCTTCGAGCCGGAACGTCTTATTCCCGAGCTGAGCGCGATCCCGAACGGCACCGGCAGCAGTCCGAAAATACACCAGCGAATTGCCCAGGCCTTTATATAGCAAGAACCCGATCGCAACTATCACTATGCCCAGAGCGACCCACGCCCTCCGCGCCCTTCGCCGGGAAGGCAGTACCCTCGGCTTAGCCTTATTTGAATTGGCCGGCTGACCGGAGCCGGTCCTGCCCGATACTGACTGGACCATCTATTGCTGAGGCCCAGACTCGTCCCGGTCATTCTTTGCCTTAACTGGCAGAAGCGACCTTTTCAACTTTTTTGATTTGCCCAGCAGCAAGGCGGAATAACCACCCAAACTACCTAGCACTGCCAAATACCCTGCCTCAACGTAGCCGTTCATAATTTTCCTCCGATTCCCTTTTCAGACCTTGGAAGGCTGGCCGGCGTTATTGGCATCGTCATTCGATTCAATTTGGTTGGATCCCAATCCAGGCTCGTTGCGGCGTTCCTGGATGAGCTTCTCCAACTCCGCGTCAAGTACCCTCTGCTCTAAAGCAGCGATCTGGTAACGGTGCATAACCATCCACACGTATACGAAGGTGAAAGAGATAAATCCTAGCAACAGTGTAATTAACATCTCACCGTGAATTCTGGGACTTAGACTCGGGTTGAAGACCGTGGCGCCCTGGTGCAGCGTTCTCCACCAGACGACCGACTGGTGCACGATTGGCACGTCAATGAATGCGATTAAACCAGCAATCGCCGATCTCACCGCACGCTGATGGCTGTCTGCAGGAATTCTTCGCAATGCCAGATATCCGAGGTAAAGAACGAAAAGCAATGCCGTCGTGGTGAGCCTTGCATCCCATGTCCACCACACCCCCCAAGCCGGCCTGCCCCAGATAGAGCCAGTGACCAATGTCAAACCAGTAAATATGACGCCAACTTCAGCCGAAGAGGCCGCCAGCAAATCCCACCGCAGGTTCCTCGTCCGCTTCCATAGATAAAGAATGCTGGCCAGTGACGTGACACCATAGGCGAGGTAGGCCACCCAGGCCATTGGTGGGTGGACATAGATCAATCTGACTAATTGTCCCTGCACCACGTCAGGGGGTGTTACCCAAAGGCCCAGAATCACAGTGACAGCCACTAAGAGAACAGACAGTAGGCCAACTTCTCTTCGCAATCTTTGATATCTCTTTGATTCCATCAGCCCTCCAGAATACTGTTGTAAAAAACAGTCCCTAATGCAAGATAGACCACAGCGAAAACTATCAGTAGTCGCAACCAGGGATCTCCCAACCAACCACTACCCGCGAAAGCATCCTGCCATGATTTCGTAGCAGCCAGCAGTACCGGAGATGCTACTGGCACCAGCAGAAGTGGCAATAAAGTCTGCTTGGCCTTTGAGCTGCTCGCCAGCTGAGAATAGAGAACACCTGCCGCACTGATTCCCAGTGTCGCGAAAACTGCTGAAATCACAACCAGGGGCCAGCCGCCTATTTTTGGCCCGTAAAGAACGACCATGGCAATAATGAGAACTATCTCTAATAAAAATAGTTGCACAAATACAGAAACAACCTTACCCAGGAAAATTCCACCCGGGTCAACACCATACACAAGAAGCCCATCGCTGGCGTTGTCGTGTGTTTCAATCGCAATGGCGCGATCGACGCCCAAGATCGAGGAAATCAAAACCGCAAGCCAAAACAGCCCTGGCGCGACCTTTTGCAGCGTATCCGGCGATGTATCAAGGGCAAAGGCAAAAACTATAAGCACTATAAATGCAAAGGGGAGTATCTGATTGAACGCAACCTTTGACCTTAATTCGATTCTCAAATCTTTTCCGGCGATCAATAAGGCATCACGCCACATTGCCGGTCCCCAACTTGGTGGTCAGCGCAGCGTCAGCGGATCCAGACGCTCGAACATCATTGATCACCTTTCCACCGCCAATCTCCACAGTGCGGGTCGGGACTAGCGCGCCATGGTGGGGTTCATGCGAAACTACGAGCACGGTAGAGCCATTAGCCACCGCGGCAATTAGGGCCGAGTCGAGAACATCTCTGGTCCATGAGTCAAGCGACGCATGCGGTTCATCTAGAAGCCAAAGCTCAGGCTCTCTCGCCAAAAGCGCCGCCAATGCCACTTTCTTTCTTTGGCCTGCCGACATTACCGCGACCTTCAGGTCGGACAACCGGCCGGTAAGCCCAACGGCGGCAAGAGACGACTCGACCCTTGCAGTATCCGACCTAGTAGCCCTCAGGACAAAGCTGACATTTTCTCTCGCAGTTAGATCCTCATACAGGAAGCTATCGTGACCGAGAAGACCGACGCGATGTCTGGCATCAGCGGGATTAGAGACGAGGTCGACGCCGAGGACAGATGCGCTGCCTCTTGTGATGCGCAAAAGGCCGGCCACGGCTCTAAGAAATGAGGTCTTGCCGGCTCCATTGCGGCCTTTTACTGAAACAACTTCACCTGGACCAGCTTCGAAATCAATGCCGGTAAGTATCGGAAAGTTACCCGAAACGACAACCACGTTCTTGAAACTAACCAGATCTTGCATCCCTATCAATCTATTCGAGACTGAGAATTATCCTTTTTCAGTCAAGTTCGCAAAAATTCCAGATCGTGGCGGACCATCATTTCAACCAAGGCAGAAAACTCGACTTCGGCCGTCCAACCCAGTATCCTATGAGCCTTGCTGGCGTCTCCTACTAGGAAGTCAACCTCAGCTGGGCGCATGAAAGCCTCATTTACGACAACATACTTGTTCCAGTCCAGTCCCACCACGGAAAATGCCAGCTCGCAAAACTCACGAACCGAATGGGTCTTCCCGGTTGCAATTACAAAATCCTCGGCTGTATCCTGCTGGAGCATCATCCACATCGCCTTCACGTAATCTCCAGCAAATCCCCAGTCTCTCTGAGCCTCTAGATTCCCCAGAGAAATGGTCTCATCAATACCAAGCTTTATTCTCGCTACCCCATTCGAGATCTTGCGGGTCACGAACTCCAAACCTCGTCTCGGCGATTCATGATTGAAAAGTATCCCGGAGATGGCATGTACGCCGTGACTCTCCCGATAGTTCACGGTAATCCAGTGACCGTATACCTTTGCCACTCCATATGGACTTCTTGGATAAAAAGGTGTCTTCTCGTTTTGCGGCACTTCGAGGACCCTTCCAAACATTTCCGACGAAGAAGCCTGGTAAAACCTGATTTCCGGATCGACGATCCGAATTGCGTCGAGGAGGCGCGTGACGCCAAGTGCGGTAGTTTCACCAGTGAATACCGGCTGTGACCAGGAGGTTTGAACGAACGACTGGGCAGCCAGATTGTAAACTTCCTGAGGCCTGCACTGCCTTAGCGCATTGATCATGGAAACTTCGTCTAGAAGATCGCCTGTTACCAAGGACACCCTGTTCTGTATATGCGCTATCCGCTCGAAATTAACCGTTGACGAGCGGCGGATCATTCCAAAGACCTCGTAGCCTTTCGAGAGCAAGAACTCGGCTAAGTACGAGCCATCCTGCCCGGTTATCCCAGTAATTAGCGCCCGCTTATTCGCCACGGTTCCCACCTTTTGCTTCTTAGGATCAAGATTTGACTAGCCACTTAGCATAGCCATTATTCTGCCGCCTGAATTGGACTTCCTGCAGCCACTCTGCAATCTTACAGATCAGATGTTCCTTGTTAGCTATGACATTCGAATCACCTCGAATACGTGGTAACCTACTACCTCAAGCCTCAACTAATTTGGTGTAAACAGAAGAGGGCTCAAAACCAATTTCGTGAAACTTCGGAAAGATCCTGGTATGGCCACAACACTGCGCGCTGGTCGGGCAGATCAAGTCAAAAAGCCTAAAACCTCAACTCGCCAGTCTCGGCTTCCGGCGCCGGAACGAAGAATGTTACTCATCCGCCAAGCCCTCCAGTGCTTTTCCAAAAGCGGTTACCACGCTACGTCAATGGACGAAATCTGTGCGGCGGCAGGTGTGACAAAGCCGGTCATTTACAGGCACTTTTCTTCAAAGCGGCAACTCTATTCGGATTTGATTAGAGAGGTGGGAGATGAGCTATGCAATAGCATTCGTCTCGCTGCCGAAAAAGGTGAGAGCCTTCATAAGCGCGTTGAACTGGGATTTGAAGCGTACTTCCGCTTCGCCTGCGAATCACGTGCCGGTTATGAGCTCCTATTCGGATCTGGGCCCCGCAGAGACCCTGAATTCAAAGATGCTATCGAGAAAATTGAAAGCGAAATCGCCGATCTAGTGTCGTCGAAGATTGAAGCTGATTTAGATGAGACCCATAGGGCGTTCCTGGCCCTCGGAGTTATCTCGCTGGCAGAAGGAACCGTTAGAAGATGGCTCGCAACATTGGATCCAGACGAGCATCCGCAGCATAAACCAATATCTTACGAAGAAAGTGGCGCCCAATTATGGGCCAGCCGAGTCACCGACCTCGCCTGGGCAGGGCTGCGCGGAATACGGCGTGACTGATCGGGCTCAACTTAGCGAATGTGGACTTTGGAAATGGCCCGAGCGATGATCAACCTCTGTATTTCAGATGTCCCCTCGAAAATGGTGTAGATTTTTGCATCCCGATACCACCGCTGGACCGGATATTCGCGTACGTACCCATACCCTCCAAGTATCTGGATTGCCTCTTCGGTGACTTTCACTGCCGTCTCACCTGCGTAAAGCTTTGACATCGAACCCTGTGCGGCATCGAAAGGAATCTTGTTCGCCGCCATCCATGCCGCTCGGTGCACCAAAAGTCTTGATGCGTCAATCTTGACCGCCATGTCGGCAAGCTTGAAGGCAATCGATTGGTTTTCGATTATGGGCCGGCCAAACTGAGACCTTTGCTTGGCGTAGTCGAGTGCGAATTCGTATGCGGCCCTTGCGATACCGAGCGCCTGAGCTCCCACCATTGGACGTGAAGCCTCGAAGGTAGCCATGGCCGCCTGGGTCTGCGACTTCTTGCCTTCCCTGGCTCTTGCCAGTCTTTCGTCAAGCGCCTCCTTGCCACCCAGGAGTGCTGAACCAGGAACCCTGCAATTATCCAGAACTACTTCCGCAGTATGCGAGGCCCTGATTCCAAGCTTCTTAAACTTCTGCCCTTGTGACAGCCCCGGTGTCCCCGGTCCGATCACAAATGAGGCCTGCCCTCGCGCGCCCAACGAAGAATCGACACTCGCCACCACTACATGAATATCGGCGATTCCGCCGTTTGTGATCCAGGTCTTTGTTCCATTCAAGGTCCAAGTGTCGGATGCGGCATCATAAACCGCCTTCGTACGCAAGGATGAAACGTCCGACCCTGCATCGGGCTCGCTGACTGCAAACGCGGCTAACTGAGGCTTATCGGGAGTTCCAAAGCATTGAGGTACCCACTCGCCAATCTGCTCATTGGTCCCATTGGACATTATGCCCACAACGGCAAGTATTGAGCCAAACACGGCCAAATTTATACCGGCATCGCCCCAAGCCATCTCTTCGTTTACCAACGCAAGAGTAAGGCCGGTGTTGTCAGCGTACCCGTTGGCTATGAAGTCGAAAGAATATAACCCGATCTTGGCAGCCTCTTGAATTATCGGCCACGGGGTTTCTTCGCGTTCATCCCACTCGGCTGCCGCGGGACGAACCACCTTTTCTGCAAACTCGTGCACCCACTTCTGGATGCTTAGCTGATCCTCATTTATCTGAAGCGAAAAATCTCCCACGACAAACTTCCTCTCAACCTAAATGCTTCAACCATCTTACTAGTGAGTAACAATTAGGTCAATTGAATGGTTGAACTAAGAACATTGTGTTCTTAGTTCAACATGCACGGGCTTGCCGAAAGATTTTAAGTAATCGTGAAGGTTATGAAACTCGCACGTCAACAGCTTGGAGACCCTTGGGGCCCTCCTGGACCTCAAACTCTACAACCTGCCCCTCTTCCAAAACTCTGTAACCATTCATTTGAATAGCACTAAAGTGTACAAA